>JANXSC010000457.1 GCA_025352845.1 Opitutaceae bacterium | reverse complement strand
GTCGGGGGCGGAGGAGTAGGGCAGGCAACCGAAGGCGGTGAACGTGAAGGGCGCGTCCGCGGGTGCAGCTGGCGGCGTGGCGGCGAGGGCACCGACGAAGCTGAGGAGGATGCCCGCTGCGGCGTGGAAACAGGCGTGGTGACGTTTCATGGAGAGACGAGGTGGTGCGTGTGAGTCGGTGTGGCCCGTGGTCACGCTCGCGAAGTGGGGCGATTGTTTCAAGTGTCGTTGACGCTGTGCTGGTGGTGGAGATCACGTTTGTGCGCAGATGGCACGCAGCTGAAATTTTCCGCGTCGTAACGGTGCCGTCACGCATTCGACACGGGCGCACGGCATCGTTCTGCGGTGAACCTGACCTACCAGCCTCCTCGTATCCTCCTCGCGTCCGCATTATTCGCGGCGCTCTCTTGCGCGCCGCTCCACGCTCAAATCGCCAACGCCGGCAAAAAATCTGCCGGCGACGCCGTCACGATTGTCCGCCTTCAGGAATTTGAAGTCAGCGAGCCGCGCACCTCGGCGCAGAGCATGGCCCCGACCGAGAGCCGGCTCGACGTCACGCAGCCCGAATCGACCATCAGCCTCCAGACGATCCAGAACAGCATCGCGCCCACCGCCGACTACGCGATGATCGCCGCGCTCGCGCCGAGTGTGACGAACTTTTCGACCAACGGCCCTGGCCTCAACGAGTCGAAGCCCACCCTGCGCGGCTTTAACGACGGCCAATACAACGTCACCATCGACGGCATCCCGTTCGGCGACGGCAACGACTATACGCACCACACCACGAGCTATTTCCCCGCAAAGCTCCTCGGCCGCGTGACCGTCGATCGCGGCCCGGGCAGCGCGAGCACGATCGGCATGGCGACGTTTGGCGGCACGATGGCGCTGGAGACGAAGGATCCGCGCACGCAGGCTTCATTCGTGCCGACGCTAAGCTTCGGCAGTTGGAACACGAAGCTCGCGCACTTCGAGGCCAACACCGGCCTGCTCCCGGGGACCAACGGCGGCTCCCTCATCGCGAGCTACCAATACATGGACAGCGACGGTTACCGCACCTTCGGCACGCTGCGGCGCAACACGTATTTCTTCAAATACCTCCAGCCCCTCGGCCAAGAGGGCCGCACAACGCTCTCGTTCATGGGCGAATACAACAACATCAAGTTCAACAACCCGAACGCCTCGCCGCTCACCGGTCTGCAAATCGCCACGCTCGGCCGCAACTTCGGCCAGGTGGCCGACCCGCTCGATCGCAACGGCGACTACTACGGCAACAACTATCAGGTGAAGCAGACCGACACGGCGTTCATCGCGCTCAACAGCGATCTCGGCAATGGCTGGCGGCTCGACGACAAGGTCTATACGTTTTCCTACAACAACAGCAGCCACGAGTCGCCCGCGAACAACGGCGGCGCGACCATCGTCGCCGGGAGGACGGTCGGCGGCACGGACCTCGCCGGCCGCTTCAAGGTCAATTCGGTGCGCGCCGTCGGCAACACGTTTGCCGTGTCGCACAGCGACGACATGGGCACGTTCAAGACCGGCGTCTGGTTCGACTACCAGCACGGGCCGCGTTACCAGCTCGCGCTTGATTACAACGTCGCGAATGCGCAGCGGCTCGGGATGGTGGCGACGCCGTCCGGCTATCTCGACCCGCTGGCCCCCGCGACGAAGGGCGGCTACGTTTACAACATGCACTTCTTTACGCGCACGTGGGAGCCCTACGTCGAGTATGCATGGCATCCGATCCAAAATCTCACGCTGACGCCCGGCTTCGTCTACGATCACTCGGGTTTCTTTGCCTCGCTGATGTCCAAATACAGCGGCCAATACACCGTCTCATCTGCGACGGCGAATCCCGGCCAGCCGCTCGTGCCCGGCACGGTGCGGGTCGTGCAGGGCGGCTACACGATGTTCGATCTCTCGCTCGGCTACGGCACGAAGCTCCAATACGCGTGGTTCCTGAAGAGTTTCAAGGCCCGCCTTCAGGTCAACAATGTGACCGATCGCGACGTGATTCTCATCAAGGCCGCGAAGGCCACGGCGGGTGCGCTTAACAAAAACACGAGCACCTACAACCCGCTCACGCCGCGCGGTTACTTCCTCTCGGTGTCGAGCGAGTTCTGAGCGGTGCGATTGTGACGGAACGGTGAAGATCTGTTTTTGGGGTAGAATGCTTTGAACGTTTTCAACCGCACTTCGTCTTTCTCCACGGTTGTTCAAGGTGTCAGTTGTGTAGGCAGGTCAGTTGAAGGCCGTCCAAGGGGTTGGACGGCCTTCTTTTTTTCGCGACGCGGGGTGATTGTTCACGCTTTGTCACATGGTCGCCACCAGTTCGTAACAATGGCCGGTTAAGCTCGGTTCCTTCGCCGAAATGTTTGGCGACTTCACCGCACCAATCCCACCCACATGACCAAGTTGTTGAATTTTCGATGCCTCGCTGCGGCGGCTGGCATCCTCGGTTCCATTGCCACGCTGTCGGCTCAGGACAGCGGCGCGCTCATCACCGCGCTCATCCGCAAGGGCATCCTCACCAATCAGGAGGCCGAGGACATCCGCGCCGATCTCGTGCGGGAGAACAACACCGTGCCGGCGCACGCCTTTGGCGGTGGCAAGTCCACCGACCGACTCAGCGTCGGCATGCGGATGCAAATTCAGTATGCGAGCCTCGACACCAATGTGACCAACGTCCCGGTCGGGCCGGTCGCCATGGATCACTTTTTCACCCGCCGGATGTATCTCACGCTCAAGGCGGGAGTCGGCGGCGACTGGGGTGCGACCATGACCTACGATCTCGCGGGCGGCAGCTACGACGACGCGATCATTGAGTGGAAACCGACGCCGGACCTCACGTTCAATTTCGGCCTCCGCAAGGTGAACGTCGGTTACGAGGAGCGCGGCTCCAGCGGCAACCTCAAGGCGATCGAACGCTCGGGTGTCACGCGCTATTTCGTCGAGACCAACAACGGCCGTCAGCTCGGCGCGGCCAGCTACCGCATCGGGGCCTTCCTCGACGGCAAGCGGAAGCTCAACGACGCGCTCGTCCTGGTTTACAGCGCCGCCATCACCAACCCGGAGCGCGACGAAACCTTTGCGGGTGCTTCCGGCGCGGGCAACAATGCCACTAACCGGAAAGCTTTCTGGGGCAATGTCGGCCTCACCGGCAAACTCGGCGGCAACGGCACATGGATCGCGGGCGTCGCGACCGGCATTCTGCCCGATCAGGGTGGCATCAGCAACACCGCCCTCGGCCGCGGCTTCGATTTGAACCTCTACTCGGCCTACGGCGAAGTCACCTTCGGTCGGTTCTATTTCATGGGCGAATATCTTTCCGCCAAGGTCGAAAAGGGCGCGACCGCGACGCGCGATGCGAAGCCCGCCGGCTGGTTTCTCCAGCCGAGCTTCATGGTGACCGACGCGATCGAGTTCGTCACTCGCTACCAGCAACTCGATACCGACGGTCGCGGGGTGAACCTCGGCGATGTCATCCGCTCCGCTCCCGCCGGCCCGACGATGAACAAGTTCAGCGAGTGGTATGTCGGCGCGAATCTTTATCTTCGTGGTCAGGATCTCAAGTTCCAGCTCGGTGCCATTTCCGGCAAGACGAAGGACACCGTCACCGGCGCGCCCGCCGAGGCCAAGACCGTGGGCGTGCGCTCGCAGGTCCAGATGCAGTTCTAATTTCTCCCCCCGCCTTTTCCATCCTCCGCATGAAAAAATCACTTCTCCTTCTCGCCGCTCTCTCCGCTGCGACTCTCGGTTCCGCGCAGAAGCTCGTCATCAAGGGCTCCGACACGCTCGGCGCCAAACTCGTCCCCACGCTGGCCGAGGAATACAAGGCCCGGAACCACGGTGTCTCCTTTGAGATTGCCGCGGAAGGCTCGACCACCGGCATCGCCGCCATCATCGACGGCACCGCTCAGATCGGCATGAGCTCGCGCCGGGCCAAGCAGACCGAGATGTCCGCCGCCACCGCCAAGGGCGTAACCCTGAAACCCATCGTCGTCGCGCACGACGGTATTGGCATCGTGGTCAGCGCGAGCAATCCGCTGGCGAAACTCACCAAGCGCCAGGTGGAGCAGATCTTCTCCGGCGACGTGACCGACTGGTCCGCCGTCGGTGGCAAGCCCGGCAAGATTTCGATCTACACGCGCAACACCTCGTCGGGCACCTACTCCGATTTTAAGCAGCTTGCGATGAACAACCGCGATTATGCGAAGTCGTCGCAGAAGATGGCCGGCAACGAGCAGATCGCGGCTGAGGTCGGCAAGAACCCGAATGGCGTCGGCTATGTCGGCCTCGCCTATCTGACGGCGCCGGGACTGAAAGTCATTTCAATTGACGGCCAGGTGCCGACCAAGGAAACGGTCCTGAAGAACACCTATCCCTACGCGCGCCCGACGTTCTACTACACGAACGGCGCACCGTCCGGCGAGGCCGCGAAGTTCGTTGAGTTCACGTTGAGCGCCGAGGGCAAGAAAATCATCGAGAAAGTGGGCTTCGTCAGCCCGGAGTGATCGACGAACGTCGATCACGAGGCGCTTGGCAGACTGAGTAGGGCGGGTCTCTGACACGTCCTCGAAAACTCGGCGTGCAAAAGGGCGGGTCAGAGACCCGCCCTACTTCTATCCTCATGCGCAGTTTCAAATCTGCCCGTGACCGGAATGTAACAGGCTGTCCCTTGACCCGACTCCGATGCCTCTCCGTGTTTACCTGCGACCCATGATCGAAACGAGTTCACCGCCCGTCGCGCCCGTGTTCGCCGTGAAGAAGCGGCGGCTGCGTTTCCTCGGGCTCACGGTGGACGACACGATCCGCGCTTTCTTCGGCGGCAACGCGCTCGTCGCGGTAATCGTGCTCGCGCTGATCACGGTTTTTCTTTTCCGCGAGGGCTTCGGTTTCTTCGCGCAGAACCGGACCAACCTCGAAGTCTATCGCCGCGCCGGGCTTGAGTATGTCGATTTCATCCGCCGGCAGACCGACGACCACACCGCGCTCACGCGCTACCTCTCCGATGTCCGGCTTCGCCAGCTCAAGCTTCTCACCGAGCAGGAAAAAAAGTCGCTCGACGAGGCCAACGCCGCGCTCGCGCCCTTCGATGCGTTTGCCGAGCAGTTTTCCGCCACCGTCGATCCGCTCCGTGCGCTGATGGCGGAACTCACCGAGCAGGCGACCGCGCTCAAGACGAAATTTGCCGTCACCGAGGATCGCAAGGTGGAGCGCCACCAGCTTCTCGCCGAGGGCAAGACCGCGGAAGCCACCGCCGTGAAGATCGACGCGGTGGATTTTGCGACCGAGCTGCTGCCGTTGCGCGCGGCGTTGCCCGCATACAAGGAGACGAGCCGCGAGTTCAGCCGGAAACTCGTGACCCTGCTCGACGCCACACCGGTTCTGCCGGCAGCCGAATTGCTCCCTCGGATGGAGAGGTTGAAACAGCTCACGCGCGACTACCTCGCCGGCTTTCCCGCGATCGAGCAGGCGATGGAGGCGTGGGACTACAAGGAGCCCGTGCCGGCGTGGCAGACCTTCACCTCGTTTTTGTTTGGTCGCCAGTGGCTCACCGCGAGCTTTTGGCAGGATTGGTATGGCATCCTCCCGCTCCTGATCGGTTCACTCTTGGTTTCGCTCGTGGCGCTGGCGTTCGCTGTGCCGCTCGGGGTTGGGGCCGCGATCTACGTCAACCAGATCGCCTCGGTGCGGGAGCAGAAGCTCATCAAGCCGTGCATCGAGTTTATCTCGGCGTTTCCGTCGGTCGTGCTCGGCTTTTTTGGCATCGCCGTGCTCGGTCAGGCGCTGCGGGCCGCCTCACAGATCTCGTGGCTCTCATGGGTGCCGGGTTTTCCCTACAGCGAGCGGCTCAATATCCTTACCGCCGGCTGCCTGCTCGCGGTCATCGCGGTGCCGACGATTTTCACGCTGGCGGAGGACGCGCTCAACAACGTGCCGCGCGCGTTTAAGGAGGCGTCCTACGCCCTCGGGGCGTCACGCCTCCAGACCATCCTGCGGATCATCGTGCCGGCTTCGCTGTCCGGCATCATCTCGGCGGTGCTGCTCGGACTCGGGCGTGTCGTCGGTGAGACGATGGTCGTGCTGCTCTGTGCGGGAAACCGCATCGCGATTCCCGACTTCACGCAGGGTTTGTCCGTCGTCACCGAGCCGGTGCACACGATGACGGGCATCATCGCGCAGGAGATGGGCGAGGTCGTGCGGGGCAGCATCCACTATCGCGCGCTCTTCGTCGTCGGCCTCGTGCTCTTCGTGCTCTCGCTGCTGATCAACTTCCTCGCGCAAAAAATCGTGCGGCGCTACCGCATCTCGATCGGATGAGCACGGTCTCTCACATTTTCCGCACTCCGCCGGGCGGGGTCCGCCGCGGCGAACGCATGGTGTTCTGGCTGTTTCGCGGCGCGACTTACTTCGTGCTGCTGTGCGGCGCCACGGTGTTTCTCAACATCGTGATCAAGGGTTCGCACACGGTCTTCAAGGCGGAGGCGCCGTTCATCAACACCACGTTTCTCACGCAGGCGCCCGAGTCGCTCTACATTTTCGAGTGGGAAGGGAAGAAACGCGAGATGGGCGACCGCGAGTTCCGCGCTTTTAAGGAACAGAATCCCGCCGCGGCCAAGGTCGAGACCGAGAGCTACGTTTACTCCGCCGGTGGCATCTGGCCGTGCATCGTCGGCACCGTGCTGCTCGTCGTCGGCTCGATGACGATCGCGCTCGCCCTCGGCGTCAGCGCCGCGATCTACCTCAACGAATATGCGCGCGACGGCGCGTTCATCCGCTTCGTGCGGCTCGCGATTCTCAATCTCGCGGGCGTGCCCTCGATCGTCTTCGGGCTTTTCGGTTTCGGGATGTTTGTGATCTACTTTGGGTGGAATGTCTCGCTGCTCGCGGGCTGGTTCACGCTCGCGTTCATGGTCCTGCCTGTGGTAATCACCGCGAGCGAGGAGTCGCTCAAATCGGTGCCGAAGGGGTTTCGCGAGGGCTCGCTCGCCCTCGGCGCGACGAAGTGGCAGACGATTCGGAAAAACGTCCTGCCCTACGCGCTGCCGGGCATTCTCACCTCCTCAATTCTCGGTATCGCGCGCGTCGCCGGTGAGACGGCGCCGATCATGTTTACGGCGGCCTACGTCGTGCGCGACAAGCTGCCGTGGGACGTGGAAAAATTCGGCGATTTCTTTTTTCAAGGCGTGATGGCGCTGCCCTACCACATCTACGTCGTCAGCTCCAAGATTCCGCAGAACGACTACACCGAGCGCGTGCAATACGGCACCGCGTTTGTCTTCCTTCTCCTCGTCGCGCTCATCGCCACCGCCTCAATTGTCCTGCGCAGCCGCCTCCGCAACCGCTACAAATGGTAATCGCCACCCCCGAGATCATGGAAACCCGCCGCGCCGCGCCCGCCTCCGCCTCTCCACCGTCTGCGGGGAAAGACACCATCGTGGACATCGATCACGTGGATTTCTTCTACGGTGCGACGCAGGCGCTGAACGACATCACGCTCGCGATTGAGGCGAAGAAGGTCACCGCCTTCATCGGCCCGTCGGGCTGCGGCAAGTCCACGCTGCTCCGCTGCCTCAACCGCATGAACGATCTGATCGAGGGCACGCGGGTCGCGCGCGGCACGATCAAGATTCACGGCGTCGATATTTACGAACCCGATGTCGACGTGATCGAGCTGCGCAAGCGCGTCGGCATGGTCTTCCAGAAGTCGAACCCGTTTCCCAAGTCGATCTACGAGAACATCACCTACGGCCTGCGCCTCCAAGGGCGCAGCGACAAGGCGAAGCTCGACGAAGTCGTGGAAAAATCCCTCCGTGGCGCCGCGCTGTGGGATGAAGTGAAGGACCGCCTGCACGCGAGCGGCCTCGGCCTCTCCGGCGGCCAGCAACAGCGCCTCTGCATCGCCCGCGCCATCGCGGTGGAGCCGCAGATTATCCTGATGGACGAGCCCTGCTCGGCGCTCGACCCCGTGGCCACGGCCAAGGTCGAGGAATTGATTCAAGAACTCCGCTCGCGCTTCACGATCATCATTGTCACGCACAACATGCAGCAGGCCGCGCGCTGCTCGGACCGCACCGCGTTCTTCTACCTCGGCCGCCTCATCGAATACGCCGACACGCGCAACATTTTCACCAATCCTGCCAACCCGCAGACCGAAGCCTACGTCTCCGGCCGCTTTGGCTGATCGCCATGACCCACTACACCGAAGAACTCACCAAGCTGAAGGAAAGTCTCCTGGCGATGGCCAGTCATGCGGAGTCCGCAGTCACGCGCGCCATTCGCGCCCTCGTCGAACGTGACGACGCGATCGCGCACAAAGTCGAGGAGGACGACAACATCCTCGATCGCTTCGAGATCGAGATCGACGACATGGCGATTCACCTTTTGACGAAGGCGCCGCTCGCGACCGAGCTCCGGCTCATCACGGTCGCGATGAAAATTTCCCAGAACCTCGAGCGCGTGGGCGATGAGGCCGTGACCATCGCGCGTCGCGCGCTCGAGCTGAACACCGAGCCCCAGCTCAAGCCCTACGTCGATCTGCCGCGCATGGCGACGATGTCGCTGGAGATGCTCCGCGAGGCCATCACGGCGTTTATCAACCGCGAGACCGACCGCGCGCGAGCCGTCATCCCGCGCGACAAGGATGTGGACGATCTCAACCGCCAGCTGCACCGCGAACTCTCCAGTTACATGGTCGAGCGGCCGACCACCATCTCGCGTTGCCTGCGCCTGATGGTGATTTCGAAATCCATCGAGCGCATCGCCGACCACGCCACCAATGTCGCGGAGGAAGTCGTCTACCTTTACGAGGCGAAAGACATCCGCCACTCCGACCAAAAACGAAATGAAGCCTAAGATTCTCGTCGTCGACGACGAGCCCGACGCGCTTGAGGTGCTCGGGTTCAAAATGAAAGAGGCGGGCTTCGTGCCGATCTTTGCCAAGGATGGCGCGCGCGCCATCGCCGCCGCGCGCGACGAGCGGCCGGCGCTGATTGTGCTCGACCTCATGCTGCCGGAGGTGGACGGCTTGGAGGTATGCAAAGTCCTCCGCCGCGATCCCGGCACGGCGGCGATTCCGATTCTGATGCTCACCGCGCGCGCCGGGGAAATGGATCGGGTGCTCGGGCTCGAGCTGGGCGCGGACGACTACGTGACCAAGCCCTTCAGCCCGCGCGAGCTCGTGCTCCGCATCAAGAACCTCCTGGCCCGCGTGAAGGCCTCGGAGGATCCGGTCACGGTGCTCCGCGTCGAGGAACTGGAGATCGATGTGCCGCGCCACAGCATCAAGATCGCCGGCGAGACCGTCACGCTCACGGCGACCGAGTTCAAGCTGCTCGAAATCCTCGCCCGCCGCCGCGGCCGGGTGCAAACGCGCGATCGCCTGTTGCAGGACGTGTGGGGCTACGAGAACCCGATCGACAGCCGCACCGTGGACACGCACATGCGCCGGCTGCGCGAGAAAATCGGCGACACCGCGCGCCACTTGGAGACGATTCGCGGCGTGGGCTACCGCTTCAAGGCCGAGGAGTGAGCGGGTGCCGGAGCATCGGTCTGTCCCGCGCGCCATGACCGCGTGGATCGTAATTTTGGCGGTGCTGGTGGTCGTGCTGGCCTACGCGGCGCTGTGGTTCCGCGACCAGCTGGTGAACGAGCAGGTGCGGCAGGCGCACGATTTCGCCGCGTTGGGCACCCGGCGCGAGGCGGAACTGGCCGCGCAGGCCGAGCGCACGGCGGCGCTGTTCGACCGGATGGTGGAGGGCATCATCGTGGTCGGCGCCGAGGGCCGCATTCGGATCGCGAACCGTGCGGCGGGGGCGCTCTTCGACTTCGCGCCGCCCGCCGCCGGGCGCACGGTGATGGAGGCGACGCGGCACCACGAGGTGGCGGCGCTCGTCGCGCGGCTCGACCGGGAGCCCGAGGTGCTCAGCCACGAGCTGAGGCTTGATGGTGTCGCCACGACGCGCTACCTGCAGGTCAACGCCCTCGCGCTGCGCGCTCCCGACGGCACCTCCGACGGCGCGGTCGTCGTATTTCACGATCTCACGCGGCTGCGGCAGCTGGAGGCCGTGCGGCAGGAATTCGTCGCCAACGTGAGCCACGAACTCCGCACGCCGCTCTCGCTGATCAAAAGCGCGACAGAGACGTTGATCGATGGCGGCAAGGATGATCCGGCGGTGACGGCGCGCTTCCTCGAATTGATCGAGAAGCACGCCAACCGCCTGTCTTTGCTCATCGACGATTTGCTGCTGCTTGCGCGGCTCGATTCGGGGCGAATTGAATTGAATCTCCGCGCCGTGGATTTGCCCACCGCCGCGCAGGAAGCGATCGACGATGCGGCGCTCGCGGCCAAGGCGCGAAACGTGACGCTAGAAAACCAAGTCGCGCCCGAGATTACGGCCCACGCCGATCCGGAGCGGCTGCGACAGGTGCTCGCCAACCTGATCGACAATGCGATCAAATACGGGCGCGAAGGCGGGCGCGTGAGCGTCGGCGGCCGCGCGATCGATTCCTCGCGCGTGGAGCTGACGGTGCGCGACGACGGGCCGGGGATTCCGGCGGAGGCGAAAGCGCGGATCTTCGAGCGGTTCTACCGCGTCGACAAAGCCCGTTCGCGCGAGCAGGGCGGCACGGGCCTCGGCCTCGCGATCGTGAAGAATGTGGTGCAGGCGCACGGCGGTGAGGTGCGCGTGGAGAGCGGACCGGAATCGGGCACGGAATTTTTCATCACGCTGCCGGCGGCGAAGGCGTGACGCGCGTCGCGGTCACGAATCGAAATATTTCTCGCGGGCCTGAACTTGCACCAGCGTCCGGCCGGGCAGCACGCTGGCGGTCAGCGTGCCGCCCATCACGCAGGCGGTGTCGATGCCCAGCGACCATTTTTCGACCGCCGGTTCGCGGCGCGGGGTGTGGCCGTAGATCACGAAGGGCGGGCCGATCCACATTTCCGACCAGTGCGGCGCAGCAGGAAATTCGGAGCGCTTGTGCGGCTCGCCGTCCGGGCCGACAACTTGGATGCGGGTGACGACGCGCGCGGGCTGGGCGCGCCACGGCCGACCGGGCAGGAACCCGGCGTGCACGAAGACCGTGTCGAATTCGGGCGCATGAAACGTGAGCGGCATCGCCGCGAGGTAGGCCCAGTCGTTCGCATCGAGCTGTTTCAGCGTCTCGTAGTCCGCCTTCTTAAGGTGCGACGGATCGCCGGTGCGGCGGAAGTTCAGCAGGCGAAGCTCGTGGTTGCCGAGCAGCGAGCGGTGGGCGTATTCCCGGGCGAGCTTGATCACGCCCGCGCTATCCGGCCCGCGGTTGACGAGATCGCCGAGCAAGATCAGGCGGTCGTGTTTCGTGAGGGCGAGTTTTCCCAGGAGCGTCTCAAATTCGGCGACGCAGCCGTGGATATCGCCGACGGCGATGGTGCGGCCGTTCATGGCTCAGGGCCTGGGGTTGTGGTGAAATGTAACATCTGGGGGTTTGCGCGGGCGAGCCTTTTGGCTGTAACTTATCCGCAACCCAACCCGCGCGATGAAATCAAAACCACGTCTCGTCTCAAAACAATCCGCCAGTGTCACGGCTTTGAAACAAAAAATGGCGGCCGCGAAAACCCACGCGGACGAACTGAAGGCGGCGGCGCAGGACGCGAAGGTCGGTTTCAAGCGCGCGCGCAAGGCCCATCGACAGGCGAAGAAGGCGGCGAAGCAGGCGCGCAAGGCGGTGAAGGCGCTCGCGGCGGAAATCAAAGCGCGTGCCCCCAAACGAATCCGACCCGCACCGAAAGCGCGCCCGCCTGTGGCGAAAAAGCCCGCGGTGAAAACAGTGGGAATAGCAACCGTGGCGCCCGCACCGATCGCGCCGGTGAATTTGGGCGTGACGGATGGGCCGGTGGAAACCGCGGTGGCGGTGGCGCCGAGCGAAGCGCCGGTGGCTTCCGTCTGACGGCGGTAGGGAAACCGCCGCTCCGTTCAGAATGTCACATCCATCCCGAACGTCGCGCGCCAGCCGTAGTTGCTGTTGTCCTCGATGTAGGGGAGGTAGCCTTGGTAGGAGGCTTGCACGCGCGAGGTGAGATTCTCGCCGCTCACGGTGAGGCGGATATTTTTTCGGAGGCGGTAGCTGACCTCGGCGTCGAGTTGCTCGCGCGGGGCGAACCAGTCGTCGAGGTATTTGTTGGCGTCGATGCCCTCAAGGTATTGCGAGCGATAGCGGTAGGTGAGACGGCTGCGGAAATTGCCGAGCACGTAGTCGGCCGAGGCGTTGAACATGTAGTGAGAGAAGCCGTAGGTCGGGAGTTTCTCGCCGGGGCGGTCGGGATAATTGGCGACGCTGTCGGTGAACGTCGCGCTCACCAAGAGGCCGGGCAGCCGCTGGAGCGCGTAGCCGATGTTACCCTCGTTCATCGCGCCGAAGGTTTCCTCGGAGACTATGTTCACGATGCCGCGCGCCGTCTTCTGCTGGTTGATCGCGAGCGCCTGGCCGCGCGCGGCCTCGGCGACTTCGAAC
The DNA here is from genome assembly GCA_025352845.1 of Opitutaceae bacterium. GTDB lineage: Bacteria > Verrucomicrobiota > Verrucomicrobiia > Opitutales > Opitutaceae > ER46. The sequence continues at coordinate 524 of JANXSC010000457.1, read as the reverse complement.
GCTGCCATGCGCAGCACCTCGCTCTTCAACCCCGCGTCGAGTGCGGTGTGGCCGCTGGCACTGACGCTCACCTGCTGGCGCACCGGATCGAGGCCGACGTATTCGGCCTCGATCGTGTGGCGGCCGGCGGGCACGCCGGACAAATGATAACGCCCGTCGGCATCGGTGATGTGGGTAGAGGTCGTGCCGGCCGCGCGCACGATCGCGCGTTGGAGGGATTTGCCGGGGGCGATTTCGAAGACGCGCCCGCTGACGGAGCTGGTCGCGGTGGCTTGGGCGTGGAGCGCGGCGCCGGAAACCGTTAGGCAGAGCACGAGTGCCGCGAGAGCCCAGTGAGAAGAAGGAAGCAGGGGCGAAGACTCATTTGGGGTAGGGAGACGGCCGGGAGGCAACCGGTGGCTGGTGCCCGGTGGCAAGCCGCGCTACCCCCGCGTCAGCGCCGTGAGATCCACCGTGCGCCACAGGTCGCGCGTCGCGCCGGAAAACATTTTCACCGTTACGTTCGGGCCGTTGACCGTGACGAC
>JANXSC010000450.1 GCA_025352845.1 Opitutaceae bacterium | reverse complement strand
GACCGCGCTACTAGCGCCGCCACTTGCGCGCGTAATAGATTCCCGTCGCGAGCGCACCCAGCAGCCACGTCGGGAAATTGATCCAGAGCGGGTGGAACGGCACCGGGTAGTGCTGGCAGGCCCAGATGACGAGCACGTGCTTCACGCCGATCAGAATCCACGCGATTAGGATGAACAACTCCATGCGCTGACTGCGCGGCGCGGAGGTATCATAAACGCGCACCTCCTTCACGAACGCTTCGCGTGTGACTTCCGGCGGCGGTGGCCGCCCGGTGATGAGATGCATGAGGTGGACGAACATGGGAAACGACCGCGTTGTTACCGTAGTCACACGGCCGCGAAAGAAAAGGCCGGTTCTCGATGGGGGGTTGCCGAACACCCGGCGTAGCGCGGGCAGCCTGACCGCGTTTTCCTGGCCAGCACGAGCAGGCTGCTCGTGCTACGGCGCGGTGCGTGACGGAGGAAGGAAACGGGGATGAGTCCGATGGGCAATAATCGGCGCCCCAATCGGAAAATAAATACTCTGGCCGCGGCCGGTGGATCAATTACGTCATCATCTGCGCATGAAATACGGCCTGAACCTCCGCCCCGCTGCCGCCCTCGATTTCGTTTCGCTCGGTGCCCTCGTGCACCGGCTCGACACCGGTATCATTCCCTTCCGCAAGGCGACTTGTTGTGAGATTCACGTCAGCGGCGGCGAGTTTAACGTCGCGGCCAATCTCGCGGATTGCTTCCGCCTCAAGACCGGCGTCGCCACGGCGATGGTAGACTACCCGATCGGCGATCTCGTCGCGGAGCGGGTGCGCGCGATGGGCGTCACGCCATTCTACAAGAGTTTCAAACACGATGGTGTGCACGGTCCGAACCTCGCGACGGTTTACAGCGATCGCGGGCAGGGCGTGCGGGCGCCGGTGGTGTTCTACAACCGCGCCAATGAGGCGGCGGCGCAGCTCAAGCCGGGCGATTTCAATTGGAAGGAAATGTTTGCGGGCGGCGTGCGCTGGTTTCACAGCGGCGGGATCTTCGCCGCGCTCTCCGCGACGACCGCCGAGACAATCATCGAGGCGATGCAGGCGGCGAAGGCGGCGGGGGCGGTCACGTCGTTCGATCTGAATTATCGCGCGAAGCTCTGGAACATCGCGGGCGGCAACACCCGCGCCGTCGCGGTGCTCGACCGGATCATCAGGCACGTCGATGTGCTTGTCGGCAACGAGGAGGACCTGCAACTCGGCCTTGGAATCCCCGGCCCGGAGGTCACGGTGAAGTCCAAATTGGACCCGAGTGCGTTCTTCAGCATGATTGGTAACGTGACGAAGAAACACCCGCACATCAAAATCGTCGCGACGACGCTGCGCGAAGTGCACTCGACCAACCGCCATTCGTGGGGTGCGGTCGCGTGGATCGACGGCGCGACGTTTGTCTCGCCCACCTGCGAACTCGACGTGATCGACCGCGTGGGCGGCGGCGACGGCTACGCCGCGGGATTTTTCTACGGCCTGCTCGGCGGCGAGTCGGCGCAGGATGCGGTGAACCTCGGCTGGGCGCACGGCGCGCTGCTCACGACCTTCCCCGGCGACACGACGATGGCGACCGCGGAGCAGGTGCGGGCGTTTGCGCAGGGCGGCTCGGCGCGCATCCAGCGTTGAGGCGCGCCATTCAGCCAAACCTCGATCCCGAATGAAATTTGCGAACGCCAGCCGACGGACAGGGCCGGCGCTCGTCGCCGCACCGGCGTGTTCGCGCGAAACGGCACGCCGACAAGCGGCGGCCCTACACCTGACCGCATGAATCCATCCGGACCGTTATCGCCTTCCGCCCAACCTCCGCTTGAGCGCAAATTGCCGCGGCTCGCGGCGCCGAGCACGGCCGCCGCCGGGTTGAAGGCCGTCGGCGTGACGGCGCGGCTCGTCGGCGGGATGGGTGTGATGCGCGGAGTGAAGGCGTTGCTGGCCGTGAACCAAAAGGATGGGTTCGACTGCCAGTCGTGCGCGTGGCCGAGCCCGGACGGGGAGCGGCACGTTTTTGAGTTCTGCGAGAACGGCGCGAAGGCCGTGGCCGACGAAGCGACGACGAAAAAAATCGGCCGGGAGTTTTTTGCCGCACACTCGGTCGCCGCCCTCGCGGCCGAGAGCGACCACTGGCTTAATGCGCAGGGCCGGCTCGTCGAGCCGATGGTGCTGCGCCCGGGCGCGCTGCACTACGCACCGATCGGGTGGGACGAGACGTTTAGGCTCATCGCGGCGGAGTTGCGGGCGCTGCCGACGCCGGACGCGGCGGCCTTCTATACCTCGGGCCGCACGAGCAACGAGGCGGCGTTTCTCTGGCAGCTTTTCGCGCGGCAGTTCGGCACGAACAACCTGCCCGATTGCTCCAACATGTGTCACGAATCGAGCGGTGTCGCACTCCACGAGAGCATCGGCATCGGCAAGGGCACGGTGACGCTCGAGGACTTCGAGCACGCCGACGCGATCTTCGTCATCGGCCAGAATCCCGGCACCAATCACCCGCGGATGCTCGCCTCCCTCGCAGCGGCCAAAGCGCGCGGGGCGAAAATTGTCTCAGTGAATCCGCTGCCGGAAATCGGGATCGAGCGCTTCAAGAATCCGCAGGATTTCATGAACCCGCTGAAGGCGTTTCAGACGCTGCTCGGCGAGGGCGCGCGGCTCTCGGATCTCTGGCTTCAGCCGCGCATCGGCGGCGATCTTGCGCTGCTGAAAGGACTGATGAAGGAAATGCTGGAAGCCGAGGCGGCGCGGCCGGGTCACGTGCTCGACGAGAATTTTCTGCGCCAGCACACCGCGGGATTCGAGGCGCTCGCGGCCGATCTCGGGCGCACCCCGTGGGCCGAGATCGTGGAGGCGGGCGGCGTCGCGCGCGA
>JANXSC010000414.1 GCA_025352845.1 Opitutaceae bacterium | reverse complement strand
GGTCTGTCATTCTGAGCGGAGCGAAGAATCCACTTGGATCGACGCGGCGTTTCCAGGGGTGCGGATTTCCTACTGGATTCTTCGCTCCGCTCAGAATGACAAACTCGGAGAATTTTTTCGAGGTCATTTTACGGCGCCAGCCGCCACGCGCGCGCGGACGAACTCCGGGTGATCCGCCGGGATGACTTTGAGGAAGCGCTCGGTCCACGCCTCGATCACGACATCGGGTTTTTCGTGTTCGGCGATTTCGCGGATCTGATCGAAGGTGGCCCATTCCCAGAGGCCGGTGAAGCGGCGGAAGCAGGCTTCAAACGGCACGTGGCCGATGGCATCGAGCGGCACGCCGCCGGCGCGAAAGAAGGAATCGCTCAACACCACCGCGCGCCCGCGGGCCGAGGCGCGCTCGGTCGTGACGGGTTTTTTCCACCAAGGGGCGGTGTCCCACGGCGGCAGGCTCGCCAGAGGCGAGGTGGCGTCGCGCAAATCGGCGGGCCGCGCGAGCCGCACCTGCGCCTCGGGCGGCGCGGGCCAGAGATCGCGCATCGCGAGGAGGTCGGCGCAGTCGGCGATGCGCGGGACGGTTTCGATCTTCAGCGCGTCGCGCCAGTCGCCCGCGCCGGCGTCGAGGCCCATGCCGCGCAGGCGCGCGAGAATCGCATCGGTGGCGGCGATGAGCCCGTGGGCGTTCCAGTGGCTGTCGGCGGTCCAGTAGAGGCGTTGCGTGCGTTTTTGCTCGAGCAACGCCGGGCGCAGATCGAGCGACTCGACGGGCGAGGCGTGGGTGCGCAGGTGGGCGAGCAACTGATCGAGCTTGCCGGGTTGCGCGCGGCGCGCGAGGGCGGCGGGCATCTGCTCGGGATAGATCGTTGATTTGTTCGGCGCGAACACGAACAGGTAGGTGATGCCGCGTTCGCGCAACCACGCGCGCCGGCCCTCGAGCACGGCGAGCCACTGGTCGAGCTGGGCCGGCGAGAATGCATCGCGGCCCATGAAATCCTCGACAGTGCGCTCGCCGCTGTAGAGGAGCCAGTCGTCGCGGCCGACGATCACGTTGTTGGCGGGCGCGCGGAGCCAGCGATGGCGGACGACGCTGTGCGCTCTGATGAGGTGGCCGCGCAGCGCGTAGTGGTCGCGCAGCCAGGCCTCGAATTTCGCGGGCCACTGGGCGAGCGGGGTTTTCCGCGCGTCGGGGTAGGGTGCGAGTTCGCGCAGCTCCTGCATCGCGGCGGGCGGTGGCACGCGGGCGAGCCACGCGAGCGCCGGGCCGCAGAGCAGGAGCGTGAAGCCGGCAAGCCAGGCGATTTGCCAGGCGCGCGGGCGGGAGGCAGGTGGGCGGGCGTCCATTTTTTAGAAACGAAAATAGATGAACGGATCGTGCGACCCCGCGCCGATCGCGAGCAGGCAGGCGGCGAGCACCGCGAGCTGGCCGAGCGTCGCCAACGTGGCGTGAAGCGCACGGGGGGCAGGGCGCGCGGCGAGGAGCCGGCCAAACCCTTCGGCGAGCGGAAAGCAACAGACGACGCCCGCGGCCATCGCGAGTTGGACATCGGGTGCGAGCGCGCGCCACGGCAGTCGCGACAAATCCGTGAGCGAGCGCCAGTCGGCCATCGCACCGAGGTAGGCGCGCGCCTGCGGCCACGTTTCGCAGCGGAAAAGCACCCACGAAACGAGGACGACCGCGAGCGTGTAGCCATGGGCGAGCGGTGTCGTCCAGCGGGGGGCGCGCGCGGTCCATGGCTCGAGCCCGCGCTCGGCGGCCAGGAACGCGCCGTGAAACAGCCCCCACGCAACAAACGTCCACGCCGCACCGTGCCACCAACCGCAGAGGGCGAAGACGAGCACGAGGTTGACCGCGGTGCGGAGCGGGCCGTGGCGGTTGCCGCCGAGCGGGACGTAGAGGTAGTCGCGGAAGAAACGCGAAAGCGTCATGTGCCAGCGCCGCCAGAATTCGCGCATCGAGCGCGCGAGGTAGGGCCGCGTAAAATTTTCCGGGAAGGTGAAACCCAGCATCCGGCCGAGGCCGAGCGCCATATCGGAGTAGCCGGAGAAATCGTAGAAAATCTGCAGCGCGTAGGCGATCGCGCCGAGCCACGCGACGCCGGCGGTGCGCCCCGCGGCCGGCAGGGCGAACGCGGCATCGGCGAGGAGCGCGACCTGGTTGGCGATCAGCACTTTTTTCCCGAGGCCGAGGGCGAACCGGCGCGCACCTTCGGCGATGTCGTCGAGCGAGGTGACGCGCCGCTCATAGGCCGCGGCCACCTCGGAGAAGCGCACGATCGGGCCGGCGACGAGTTGGGGGAAGAGGGTGAAGTAACAGCCGAAATCGAGCGCGCTGCGCGTGGGGGCGACTTTGCCGCGATACACATCGACGACGTAGCTGAGCCCGTGAAACGTGAAGAAACTCACGCCCAGCGGCAGCGCGACAGCAGACCAGGTGAAGTGCGCGCCGAGACGATGGAGCAGGTCGGCGAAGAGCCCGCTGTATTTGAACCACGCGAGCAGCGCGAGGTTCGCCGCGACGAAAGTTGAGAGCACGGCGAAGCGGGTGCGCCCCGCGCACCGCGCGACGAGCAATCCGCCGGCGAAACTCAGCGCGCCCGAGAGCAACAGCACCCACAGCAGGCGCAGCTCTCCCCATGCGTAGAAGACGAGGCTGGCGGCGAGCAGCCAGCCATTGGCGAGCCGGAGCGGCCAGCCGGTGCCGCCGCGGCGGTTCACCCACGCCTGCAACGCCAGCGCCACGCCGAGCACGGCGGGCAGAAAGAAAAAGAGGAAGACGACGGACGAGAAAACCACGCGGAGCGAGAGCAAGGCGGCGGCAGATGACCGAGGCAAGGCGGCGATGAGATTGGAGAAGTAGTGGGGTGTAACAGGAAGTGAGGTCAACGTATGGAGTGGCACGGGCATCTTGCCCGTGGTTTTCAACAGATGGGCGGGACGCCCGTGCCACCGCAGGCACCGGGCTGACCTCACTTCCTGTTAAACCCGAAGTAGTGAGTAGCGGGTAGCGGGCATCTGGCTGTTGTGATGGCGATGAGCGAGCGGTCGGGTGTTTGGATTTTTTTCTACTCGCTACCCGCTACTCGCCACTTGCTACATTTCGCCCCATGAAAATCGTCATCACCGGTGTCACGCGCGGTCTCGGCCGCGCGCTCGTGGAGGAGTTCATTCGGGGCGGGCATACCGTGATCGGGTGCGGACGCAGCGGCGATGCGATCTTCGATCTGCGGATGACGCATCAGGCGCCGCACGATTTCTCGGTGCTGGATGTCGGTCTCGACAGCAAGGTCGCGATCTGGGCGGCGAAAGTATTGGAGAACGACAGCCCGCCCGATTTTTTAATCAACAACGCGGCGATCATGAACCGGCTCGCGCCGGTGTGGGAGCAGGACGACCGCGAGTTCACGCGGCTCGTCGATGCGAACATCCGCGGGACGCAGAATGTGATTCGGCATTTCGTGCCGGCGATGGTCGCGAAGAAGAAGGGCGTGATCGTGAATTTCAGTTCCGGCTGGGGCCG
>JANXSC010000376.1 GCA_025352845.1 Opitutaceae bacterium | reverse complement strand
GCCCAGCAGCAGCAGCGAGCGCGCCGCGGGATCCAGCAGGCGCCATTGGCGCGAAGCCATCCCGCGGTCCTGCACCGCCTCGACCGCCACCTGCCAGTGCCGACGCGCCTCGGTCGAATCCCCGCCGCGCTGCGCGATGATTCCGGCGATCACACAGGCGTTCGCAAATTCTCCACGATGAATGTCCCCTGCGCGGTCTTGGTCCACCAGCGACTGGCCGATGGTGAGAGCCCGAGCCGCAGCGTCGGCTGCACCCGCCTCGCCCGTCGTATTCCGCAATTGCGCCTCCAATCGCCACGCGATGGCCAGGGTTGCGGTCACGCCGCGGTCGGTCGCCACGCTGGCGGCCAGCTTCTCAAGGACCGGCCGGCATTCGCGCACCAGTCGGGCCGCCGCTGCCTCATCTCCGATCGCGCGCAGCAGAATCGCATCCTTAATCCGCACATTCAGCGAGGCATGTTGGAAATCGAGATTGGCGGGATCTTGGGCCGCGATGGCCGAAAAAACCAAATTCGCCTTCTTGCGTTGCGCCATCCCCTCGGGCCGGCGGCCGGAGATGAACAACACGTCGGATTGCAGTGCAATCGCATCACCCATCCGCCGCCGCCACTTCGTGTTTTGCGGTTCCGTCTTTGCCAGCGATTCGAACCGCGTGATTTGCAGGCCAAAACGCTCGATCGCCTCAGGGTAGTCGCCGTTTCGTTCTGCCGTGGTCGCGAGATACGAAGTGGCGTTCGCCAGGCTGAACTGGAGCGCCGCCTCGCCCGGGCGTTGCGCCACCAGCTTCTCCAACACGGCAATCTCGCCGAGAAAGCCCGCGTGTGCCGCCGCAAGATTGCCGCGCTCCAATTCAAGCACCGCCAGGTTGTGGTGGCTGGAGACCGCCTCGCGCTGCCAGGCGAGTTTTTCCGGATTCAAACCGGAAAGCGCCACCGCACTGTCGCGATACCGGCCCATCCACTCCGCTGCCGGCCGCAAGTTGCCCTGCTTGTAATGCACATTCCCGATCCAAAACTCCGCCTGGGCCCGTTCGAACAGCATCGCCCCGTCGTCCGGATGGCGCTCCACGAGCGCCGACAGACGCTTGAACGCCTCGGAAAACGCCGTGTCCGCCTCGGCGTAGCGCATTTGGGAAACGCGAATCTGTCCGATTTGCGTGATCGTCCTTGCCTGCTGCGTGAGGGTGCCGTCCGTGAGATCGCGTGGATCGATTTTTTTGAAATAGGCCGTCATCCGCGCACGGCTTCCTCCAAGGTGTCGAGCTTGTCCGTCTTTTCGAGTCGGGTCTTCACGTCGTTGAGCACGTCGGCCATCAGCTCCTCGCTGTTGTCCTGCCGGCACAGCGCGTCGCCGCGCATGATCCACGCGACTGCCGCCAGCCCGATCATCGCCGCCATGCCCGCCGCCGATCCGACCGCAATCCACGTCATCCGGCGGTGCCGGCGCTGTAGTTCGCGCTGGCGCAGATCGTCGAAACCCACGCCGAGCAGTCCGGCGACGAGGCGGATGAACGCGTCTTCCCTGCCGTCGCCCTGCGGAAGCGCATCGGCGGCGACATGTTCGGCCACCGTCGCCGCCAGTTGCCCGTCGGTGCCGAGCCCATGGCGCAGTGCGGGCGAAAAACAATCTTCGTTCGTCCCCTCCGCCTTGGGCTCGCCGGCGATGACGAACGCAAACACCCGCATCTCCCCATGCAGGCGCTTGAACGTCACGATTTCCTCGCGCACCCAGCGCGATTGCGCAGATGCGGGCGAACAGATCACTACGAGTGTCGCCGAGTCCGCCAGCGCGGCGCGCACGACTTCGCCGAGATCGCCCGCCGTCGGCAGTTCGTCGCGGTCGCGAAACACCGGCGCGATGCGCGCGCCCACTGCGCCGACCGGTGCCGCACGGCCGTGGAAACGCCCCGGCACACGGAAGCTCTCAAGCCGCCGCATCAGCCACGTCGCCCATTTCGTGTCCGCATGACTGTAGCTGAGGAAGGCGCGGTAACGCAGCTGCGCCGGGATATTCTCCGTCTCGCCGGGAGCTGGGGTGGCGCGGTCGTGCATGGAAATTGAACGCGATTTGAACTTCGGGCGAAGGCCAACGGACGAACCGTCGGGAGACTGTCAGCTGCAAAGGGGGCGTCTGCGCGTCGGGTCGATCGCGATGCTGGTTCGCAAGCGTTCCGTCGCACGGTCAAACTAATGAGCGCGCATTCGGCTCCGCGCGAGCCGAATGTTTGCGCAGAGTGGTCCAAAAAATCCGCCGCATTACGAGTGCCACAACAGGCGACAAGGCCCGGCCCGGTGTTGTCCGTCACACTGCGAATACGAAGATTTAGCAAGGCGTGATGCGATCGGCGATCTGGCGGGGTCTATGCCCCTCCAATTTTTCCAAACGGCGCACGTAAAACCCCGCCCCTATCTGCAACGCGAAAACCGGCTCTCGCCACGGCCGGTCAAGGTCGCACGGCCCACAAACCGCGAACTTTACCGGCGCTTCACCATTTCAGCGGGCTTCGCCTTTGACGGGTCGGCCATCGGCCTCAAATTCGTCGTCGGGGAAAAGCAAATGAACGTCGATCTGACACCGGTGGAACAAGGCTTCGAGCC
>JANXSC010000369.1 GCA_025352845.1 Opitutaceae bacterium | reverse complement strand
CTGCAGACCGCCGCGGTCACCTACATGGTTCAGCGGGCGGAGTCCCTTGCCGCGCTGTTCGTGCTCCTCACGTTCTATGCGTTGGTGCGCGCCACCGCGGCCACCGGTGTGGCGGCGCGGCGCTGGCGCGGCGCAAGCGTGGTGGCGTGTGCGCTCAGCATGGCGAGCAAGGAGACGGCGGCGGCGGCCCCGCTGCTCGTGCTGCTCTACGACCGGGGGTTCGTGAGCGGGACGCTCCGGGAAGCGTGGACGACACGGCGGAGATACTATGTTTCGCTGGCCGCGACGTGGCTGCTGCTCCTGTGGCTCGTTGTGGGCACGGGCGGGCGCGGTGGCACGGCGGGATTTGCCGCAGAAGCGTCCGCGTGGAGCTATGCGCTCACGCAGTGCCGCGCCCTCGTCCTTTACCTCCGCCTGATGGTGTGGCCGTATCCGCTGGTCTTCGACTACGGGCTGGGCCTGGCCCGCGGTCTCGGGGACGTGCTCCCGCAGGCACTGCTGGTTGCGGGGTTGATCGTGGGCGTGGCGGTGGCGCTCGTCCGCCGGCGGGCGCTCGGCTTTCTCGGCGCGTGGTTCCTGCTGCTGCTCGCCCCCAGCTCGAGCTTTATCCCCGTGGTTACGCAGACGATGGCGGAGCACCGCGTTTACCTCCCGTTGGCCGCGCTGGTGGTGGCGGCGGTCTTGCTCGGGCATCGCGCCCTGGGCGGCCGGGCTCGGTCTGGCCGCGATCGCGCTGCTCATCGGGACGGTGGCGCGCAATCGCGTCTACCGCAGCGAGGCCGCCCTCTGGGCCGATGCCGCCGCGAAGCACCCCGCGAACGCGCGGGCGCACAACAATCTCGGCCAGGCGCTGTTCCGCGCGGGCGATGTCGCCGGCGCGATCGCGGCCTACGATCGCGCGCTGGCCCTGCAGTCGAGTTATCCGGAAACGCACTACAACCGTGGTGTGGCGCTCGCCCGGCAGCGCCGGATGCCGGAGGCGATCGTCAGCTACGAGGCCGCGCTGCGCCTCGATCCGCGCTATCCGGAGGTGCATAACAATCTCGGCAACGCCCTCGCCCAGTCGGGGCGCGCCGCCGATGCGCTGGGGCACTTCGAGTCGGCCCTTGGCGTGCGGCCGGATTTTGCCGAGGCCCAAAACAACCTTGGCAACGCCCTGCTGCAGTTGGGCCGCACGGCGGAGGCGGCCGGCCGGTTTGAGCGCGCGCTCGCGCTCAAGCCCGACTACGCCGAGGCCAGCTACAACCTCGGCAACGCGCGCGCCAGCGCCGGCGCGATGGCGGAGGCGTTAGGCCACTACGATCGTGCGCTCGCACTTCGGCCGGACTACGCGGAGGCGCACGTCAACGCCGGCAACGCATTGGTGGAACTCGGTCGCACGGCGGACGCCGCCGTGCGCTACGAGAAGGCCGTGGCGCTGAATGTGCGCCTCGCTGACGCCCACTTTAACCTCGCCTCGCTGCGCCTCGACGAAGGGCGCTGGACCGAGGCCGCCGCTTCGCTTGAAACGGTGTTGCGCCTCGACTCCGCGCATCCCCGCGCGGCGCGCGCTCTCGGCTTCGCGCTCGCGCGGGTGGGACGGACGGCCGAGGCCGAGGCCTCTTACGAGCGGCATCTTCGCGTGATGCCCGGGGACGCGGACGCACGCGAGGAGTTGCGGCAGTTGCGTGCCCGCGGCCCAAATCTCCGCTAGATCGGCGTCATGATGATCGGATGTGGGCCGCGAACTCGCCGGGGTTCCGGAGCGCCCGCGGGTTCCGAGCTGGGTCTCGCCACCAATTGTCGCAACGATTTGGTGACAGCTGCGTCGATGGCACCGCGAGTGAGAATGGCGCCCGGCGCGACCTCGTGCAGGCGTGCTCAATACATCTCGTTGCGGCTGCGTCCGCAGCAGCCGATTTGATCGGCTGGACGGGTATTCTTCTGGGGATTTTGGAGCCTTTCACAGCTGAAATTCGGCGGAATTCCGGTGTTCGTTCGGTTTCTCGGTCGGGGCCGAAATTTACGCGGCCCGGCAAGCCCAAACTGCCGAAAAAATGTGCGCGAGATTTCCCATAAACTCATTGACGGAGAAAAGTGCGACTCCCATGGGTTGTGGTCTGTGCGGCGAGTGACCACATCCTGTAGTGGTCAGTAACCCGTGCATAACTAGTAACAACTTTAGTTCGCCCGCGGCCTTTTCACCCCAAAAAAGCCTCACCGCTCACTCATTTTCCGTCTCTTTTCCCTCCGTTCCTCTCCGGTCCATGCAAAAAACGTTTCAGGTTGGTGCCAAGATCTTCGTCCTCGATCAAGCGAAGGCGGAGGCCGCCTTTGCTGCCAAAAAAGTCATCAATGGTCGTGAGACCATGTGTTTCAATCTCCTCCCCCTCAAATACCAGTGGGCCTATGACCTTTATCGCACGATGAAGGCCAACCATTGGGAGCCGGAGGACATCCCGATGGGCAAGGACATCGAGCAGTGGCGCGACGAGAAGGTGGTCTCAGACGTTGAGCGTTGGATCATCCGGATGGGCATCGGTTATTTTTCCGCCGCGGAAGGCATCGTCGGAGACAACATCCAGCACGTCGTCCGCGAGCTTGTCACCGCGCCCGAGCTCAAGCTCGTGCTTGGCCGCCATGCGCACGAGGAGAACATCCACGCGGATTCGCTGCTCTACATGATCGCGTCGTTGCAGATCAACCCGCACGAGTGCGAGGCGATGTTTGAGGATGTGCCGACGATCGTGCGGAAGAACGAGTTCGTCACCAAAGTTTCCAAGGAGCTGCGCCGCGACCTCGATCTGACGCTGCCGGAAAACAAGCGCCTGCTCGCGAAGAACATCTTCGTGTTTGGCCAATGCATGGAGGGCACGCAATTCTACGGTCTCTTCGGCATGATCCTTTCGCTTTACCGGCAGAATAAGTTTCCCGGCATCGGCCAGATGTTCCGCTACACGCTGCGCGACGAGTCGAACCACATCGAGGTCTTCCGGAATCTGTTCATGGATCTCGTGGAGGAGAATCGCGAGATTTGGACGGCCGAGTTCAAGGAGGAGCTGCGCGAGCTCATGCGCGAGGCGATCCGGCTCGAAAAAGAGTTTATCCGCGACTGCCTGCCCGTCAACGCCGTCGGTCTGTCCATCGATGAATTCCTGACTTA
>JANXSC010000351.1 GCA_025352845.1 Opitutaceae bacterium | reverse complement strand
CGAACCCACGGGCGGGACGCCCGTGCCACCGCCCTTCGGCACCGGCACGGAAAATACGCGGCTCTGCCCCGGCGGCACGTAGGCGTCGACCGGTGCGCCGATGAAATCTCCGGTCGCGGCGATCCCCGCAGCGTCGGTTGTCGCGGGAGTGCGCGTCCAACCAAGTTTGAACTGCTCGCGTTTCGACTCGGGGGAATTCGTGACCCGCACGCGGACCGGAGCATCGGCGGCGCGCGACGACTCCGGGCCCTCGGCCACGAATTGCACGCCGGCATTGGTCACGTTGCGCGCCTTCACCGCCTCGACGATGAGCTCGACGCCCTTCGGCCACTCGTAAGCCTGCAAGGCATCGAGCCGGCTGCCCGCCTGCAAATCGCTGACGAGCACGATCTGGCGCGGGCCGGGCGCGGCCTTGCCATCCTCGTTTTCCACGAGCGCCTCGGCGGCGGTCACGAGCGCGTTGCCGAGATGCGTGCCCGCCCACGTCGGTGCGAGCGCGCCGAGCCGGCCGACCGCAAACGCCACGCGGTCCGCGGGCGCGGCGCGGTTCCAATCCTCGAACGAAACCAGCGCCGTCGCCTGCCGATCAAACGCATAAAGCGCGACATGATCCGCCGGGCCGGCGCGGCGCAGCACTTCCTCCGCGCGCGCGCGGGCCGCCGCCCACACGCCGTCGCGCCGCATGCTCGCGCTGGTATCGACGAGCACGACGATGCGTTTCGGCTGCGCCGCCGTGGGATCGATGATCGGCGCCTGTTTTAGGAACGGGCGCGCAAAGGCAAACGCCAGCAACGCGAGCGCGGCGCAGCGCAAAATCAGGAGGAGGATGTGTTCGAGCCGGTGGCGTTTCGAGAGCCGCGGCGGGCTCGGCAGCAGAAACATCAGCGAGCTGAACACCGTCTTGTCGCGCGTCGTCCGCCGCACGAGGTGGTAGAGAATCGGGCCCGCAATCGCGAGGCCGCCGAGGAGAAAGAGCGGCGTGAGGAAATTCATGAGCGCCCTCCCGTGCCCATCGAGCCGGTCCGGCGAAACAACCGCCCGCGCCGCATCCGCTGCTGGAGAAATTCAAACAGCGCGATCTCCAGCGGCTCGGCGGTCGAGAGCTGCTGGTAGGTGACGCCGAGCTTGCGGCAGGTCGCGCGCAGCGCCTCGGTGTGCGCGGCGAATTTTTTCATGTATGCGTCGCGCGCCGCCGCCGGATCGATGTAGAGCGTGCGGGCGGACTCGACGTCCTCAAACATCGCGGGCAACTCGAGCCCAAGGTTGAGCTCCGCCGGATCCACGATGTGAAAAACCGTCAGCTCCTGCCCGCCCGCCGCGAGCGTGAGGAGGTTCCGCTCCAGCCGATCGAGTGGCGCGAGGAAATCCGAGATGAGCGCGACGAGCCCGCGCTTCCGAATCAGCGACGTGATCCGCTCGATCGGCGCGATGAGATCGGTGCCGCGGCCGGCGGCGGGTTTTTCCAGCGCGAGCATGAGCTGCCGCAGATGACCGACGCGGTGGCGCGCCGGAAGATACTCGCGGACTTTTTCGTCGAACGTGAGGAGCCCCACCGCGTCACCCTGCAGGTGGAGAAAATACGCGAGCGTCGCCGCGAGCGTCGCCGCGTAGGTCGCCTTGGTGAAACCCTTCGAACCATAGTCCATCGAGCGGCTCAGATCGGCGAGCAAGTGGACGCGGAGGTTCGTCTCGTCCTCGTATTTCTTGATCATGTAGCGGTCGCTGCGCGCATAGACCTTCCAATCGAGATAACGGGGATCGTCGCCGGGCGTGTATTGCCGGTATTCCGTAAACTCGACGGAGAACCCGTGATAGGGGCTGCGATGCATGCCGCTCCAAAATCCCTCGACGACCGCGCGCGCGCGCAGTTCGAGACTGCGGATCGACATCAACGCCTGCGGGTCGATGAGCTTCGCCGAGGCGAGCGCGGGATTGGAGGGGGCGGACACGGGAAAAAGTAGCGAGGAGTGAGTAGCGGGTAGCGAGTAAGTGGGGGTCGGAAGCGGGATGGAGTTAAGGAAACGTGATGCTCGCTACTCGCTACTGGCTACCCGCTACTTTTCCACTCACCGGGACTTTCACCCCCGCGACGATCCGTTTAATCACGTCGTCGACTTTCACGCCCTCGGCCTCGGCGCGATAATTCAGGAGGATGCGGTGGCGGAGGACGGGGACGACGAGCGCCTGGATGTCATCGGTCGTGACGTGCGCGCGGCCGCGCAGGAGCGCGCGGGCCTTGGCGCCGAGAATGAGGAACTGCCCGGCGCGCGTGCCGGCGCCCCAGCTCACCCATTCGTTCACGAAGTCCGGCGTGCCAACCTGCTGCGGGCGCGACGCCGCGGCGATCTGCACGGCGTAGCGGACCATTTCCTCCGCGACCGGGACCTTGCGCACGAGGTCGTGAAAGCGCTGGACATCCTCGCCCGTGAAGAGCGCCTCGATCGCGGCGGGGCGGCCGGAGGTCGTCTGCGCGACGACGCGCACTTCGTCGGCCTCGG
>JANXSC010000312.1 GCA_025352845.1 Opitutaceae bacterium | reverse complement strand
CCCGTCGAAGTCGCCCACCCCCACTCCCGTCGGCGTGTTCCCGCCCGTCGCATACTCCACCCCGCCCTGCCACGATCCGCTGCTCCCCGGTCCCGCTCCTCCGCTCGCCGCCAGACTCGTCGCCGTCGCAAACGTGTCGTTGCTTTGATTTTCAATGGTAATACCGTTGAGCTTCTGCGTCGTGAAATCGCGGGTAAACGTGCCGTCCAGCGGATTGCCGGCCCGGTCCCGCATTCCGAGGCCGATGGTCAGTCTGATCGAACCCGGTTGCAGCGGCCCGTTCAGGAGAGGGTAGGAAATGAGCGTGCCGTTGGCATAATTGGGGCTGCCCAGCACATAGACGACATCGTCGCCGGTCCCAAAGATTCCATCCGTCCCGGCTCCCCGAAGGTCGATGTTCGCGAGGTTGTTGGCCGAGATGGGATCAAGTTCGTCATCAAAAATGACCGAGAACGACTGAATGAAGTCCGTCGTGAACCCGCCGGCCTGCGGGAAACTCGTGGACACGACATGAAGGTTGATCGTGTCCGTCACGCTTGCGGAAAGGAGATAGCGCCCGGAAAGGCCGCGGTTCGCCGCAGCCGAAAGCTGGATCCACGCGGTGGCCGAAGAAGGATAGGTGCGGTTCAGGGTCGTGCCGTTAACCGGCGCGACCGGACGAATCGATCCGTTCGTCCAAGTCGGTACCCGGGTCGGATCACCGCCACCCAAGACGGCGTTATTGCCCGTGGCCGACGAATCCGCGCCCACCAAACCAGTTCCTTCGTTAAATCGCCAGAGTCCGACCAGATTCGACTCGGAGCCCGTAAGATCGGTAGCCGCATAGTTGGCCTGAATCTCGGCCGTCGAGAGCGCCCGGTTCCACAGCCTGACTTCGCTGATTGAGCCATCGCTGTACTCGTCGCCACCGCTGGGGCTAAAACCAATGTAAGCGGGCTCCCCGCTCGTGTCACGGAGAACGCCCGGACTCGGCTTTGTCGCGATGAGGGCGCCGTCCAAATAAAACCGAACCTCGTTGGCCGCGTGATTGTAGGCCACCGCGACATGATGCCAGACATTGGGCGAGGGGGTCACATCCGACGTGGCCCGCGAATTGGTGCCATTCCAAAAGACAATCCCGCCGCCGCCTTGTTGGATCTCGAAAATCCAACCCCAATCTCCGGTCTGTTCGTATTTATCGAAAATCGTAAAATAGCCTTGTGGCCACGAGCGAATGTAGACCCACGCCTCAAGCGTGACGGCGTTGGCCGTCTCAATGGCGTCGAACACGGCGTGGTGCGGCACGGTCGCATAGGTCGACCCGTTAAAGTCAAGGGACCGGTCGCCGGTGCGCTGTTCGAAAAGTCGCAGCGACAGATCGCCGGACGTGAGCGTGCTCGATGGCAATTGGACCGTGGCGGATAGATTCGAGCCCGCCGGCACGACCCCAAGGGCAAAGGTGTCGCCCGTCGTGTCGGCTGTGGACAGCAATCCCGCGACCGAGAACTTGTAAGCCCCGGTGCCTACTTTCGGAACCAGCACATTTGCGCTAGCCACACTGTCGTTGCTTTCGGTTTCAAGATCGACCCCACGGCCGAGGTCGACCCGCATGGCGTAGTTGCTGACCACGTTGTCGGTGTAGACCCGCACGCGATAGGTTCCCGGTGTGGTTATCCTATAAGCGTACATCACGCCCACCCCGTCGCTTGAGCCATCGAAGGAATAGAGCGTCGTGTTGGAGGTATCCATCAGCCTCACCTTCGGCAGGGAAGAGCCCGTCACCGCCTCGATGCGAACGCTAACCCGATCCCCTACCTCCCCCTCGAAAGACCAATCGTCGGCATTTGCCACTCCGACGCCCTTGAAAGCGTCATTAACGAGCACCGAGTATAGTCCACTTCCGGCAGGCTCCTGAATGAAAACGAGTGGCGCGGACTGCACTGTTAGTGTCATCCAAGAGACCACCACCGCAGCCAGCGCTATTTTGCGCCACGGAATTGTTACTCGAAGGGATTTTCGAAGTGCGAACAATTGAGTGGACGGTTGAGTTAGAATGGCCATCGCACAAACCGCCGTGCGAAAGTTACAAAAGAGATCGAGATTTCAGGCGGGGGGATCGAGCCGATCACCGGCGCGAACAAGTTGCTCGCCGATGAATATTTGGGAAATTGAAAAAAAGTTCTAAGGAACGATCCAACTTTCTGGAAGAAAGATAGAATGACAAGGGAATTCAAAAAAGCACTAATCGTGCCGGGTGCAATCGGAAGTGAGGTCAGTTCTTCTGCCAGTAGGCGTCCCAGCGGAGGTTGGCGCGGCAGACGCGGAGTTGAGTCATGGCGTGGGCATGGGGTTGGGTCCACCACGCGCCCGCGAGCTTGAGCCGGGCTTGGAGGAGATGGCGGTGGGCGCTTTCGCTCAGGCCGGAGCCCACGGGCAGGCCCGCCGCCAGGGCGGCGGGGTAGTCGAGTTGGGCACGACGGTTCTCGAGGTAGCGCAGGGCACGGCGGGCGGGCGCGGCGGGCGGGCGCGGCGGCCTCGGGCGTATCCGGCGGTTCCAGTCGATCCCGCAGCGCGGTGAGGACGGTCTCGGTCTGGCCGGCTTTGAGCGCGTCACGGTGGCGGTGGAGCCTGGCCTTGTCGCCGGGCCAGACGGCGGCGAGGTAGGCGCAGACGTGGTAGAGATCCAGCAGGTAGGTGCCGGCGGCGCCAAAGCGCACGGCCGGCTTGGTGGGCGAGCCAGGGGCGCCATCGCCGACGGCGTGGATGCGGGTGTTGACGCCCCTGCCGGCCGCACCGGCCGCGCGACTCCAGCGGGCGCCGGCTTCGGCGACGTCACCGAGCGTGACGTCGTAGTGGGTCGTGGTCGCGCCGTGCGCTTGGGCGGCCACGACGCGCGCTTCCTGCCAGCGGACGCGGCGGTGCTGGCGTTTGTCGGCCCCGGCGGGCGCCGACGAGGTATCCACGATGGGCAGCATCGTGCCGTCGGCCTCCGCCACGAGGTGCGCCGGCCCGTGCGCGCGCAGGGTCGTGCAGGCGGGCGGCGCGGTTTCCACCAGCCGCCCGGCGTGCGTCAGGCAGACTTGCCGCACCCGCTCGGGCGTGACGGCCACCCCGTAGTGTTCGCGCACTTTCGCGGCCGCCGGCGCGAAGGCTTCATCCGCGCCAAAGTCGGTCAGCGCGCGTTGCAGCCGGCGCGAGCAGCCGCGGCACCGCACGCGCGCCTGCGTCGCAAACGGCCGCAGATGCACCGGGCCGCGCCGCCAGCTCGGCTCCAGCACCGCCACGGCCCCAAAGGTGCTCAGCCACCGAAGTTTTTTTTGGGGGCCGGTCCGCGCGCCGGGCGGCGGGGTGGCGTTGAGCTGCGCACAGTGCTGCTGGACCCACGCGGTCAGCCCCGCCTGGCCGAGCTGCCGCACCCGGGCCACCAGCGCGTCTTCCGCGGCGTCCACCGTCGTCAGCGCGCCCGTCCGGTTCTCGATCTCATCCGGCATGGCCTCCACCTGCGTTTGGACTGCGTCCGGCTGCCTCGCCAGTCGCTCGGCCAGCTGCGGCGCGCGGTTTCGGGCGGCTTCGCTTGGGGCCATCCATTCACCCTGACCGCCGCGCCCACTGGCTGCACGCCTTCTTCCTTCGCTCCGCTGGCCTCACTTCCTCCTACACCCGATCATGCCGTGATTTTTAAGCTCCAAGGTCAACCCTTCTGGGCCTGTTGCCCAAATCCGCCGGGGAAAAATGAACATCCTGGCGCGGCTGCGATCTGACGTCGCCATATGATGGGCACACACGAGGGGCAAAAGGACCTGTTCAGCTACGGGGTCGATCTCGCGGGCCGCGTGCGGGCCGACCATCCGCTGCGGCGGGTCGACACGCTGATCTACTTCACCTTCGCGCGCGCCGCGGTGGCGCACACCTACGGGGACAACGGCCATGTCTCGGTCGATCCCGTGGTGTTGCTGAAGCTGATGTTCCTGCTCTTTCACGAGAACGTCCGCAGTGAGCGCGAGCTGGTGCGGCGGCGGCCGGAGCGGTTGGACTGGCTGTGGTTCCTCGGTTACGGCCTCGACGATGCGGCGCCCAACCACAGCGTCCTTTCCAAGGCGCGCGCCCGCTGGGGCGGCGAGTTGTTCGAGGAACTGTTCGTCCGCACCGTGCAACAGTGCGTCGAAGCGGGTTTGGTCGACGGTGCCCAGGTTCCTCTCGACGGCAGCCGGATCGACGCCGAAACCTCGCGCGACAGCGTGGTCCAGGCCGACGCCGCGACCATCGCGCGCATCAGCGCCGCGCATGGCGCGCAAGAGCGCAAGCTCGACGAAACGAAACCGCCGTCCGCGCGCTGCGCCACGAACCTGAAACGGGTGAGCACGACCGATCCCGACGCGCCCTGCGTGAGCAAAGGCCCGCAGAGCGGCACGGCGCGCCCGCGCTACAAACACCATCGGATGATCGATGATCGCTGCGGCGTCATCACGGCGGTGGCTAGGACGCCCGGCGATGTGGCCGAGCCCGCGCAGGTCACGCCGCTGTGCGCCCAGCACGAGCAAAACACGGGCCGCGAGGTGACGGCGTTCATCGGTGATCGCGGTTACGGCCCCGTGGAGACTTACTGCGACCTGATCGCACAACGCGTGCGCCCCCACATGACACCGATGCAACCCGCCGGTCACAGGAGCGAAGGACGCTTCACCAAGGAAGACTTCCGCTACGCCGCAGCCGCCGCTGTCTATGTTTGTCCGGTCGGGCACCGCCTCGCACCGCGTCGCCAGCATCAACGCCGGCAAATGACCGGCTACGTGGCGGACAAAAAAATCGGCGCGCCGTGTCCGCTGCGCGCCGAATGCACGCCCCGCAAGACCGGCCGCTCGGTCGCGCGGCATGGGCGCGAGGCGGACCTGGAAGTGGCGCTCGCGTTCGCCCGCCTGCCCGAGGCGCAAGCCGACCGCCGCCGCCGGCGCCACCTGATGGAAGGCAGCTTCGCGCACGCGGCCAACCACCATCGCTTCAAACGCGCGCGCGGGCGCCGGCTCTGGCGGCAGCAGATCCAAGACTGGTTAATCGCCGCGGTGCAGAACATCGCACGGCTGTGCGGCACGCTCGGCAGCGGCGTGCCCGTGACGATGCCCACACGCCCCCACACAGCGTGCGGCGGCTAGCCGCCGGCCCTTGGGCGGGTCGCGTCCGGGCTCACCTGGCGGGGGCTTCGCGCCGCTTGCGCCATTCCCGGTTTGTCCCGGCCGCCCGCGCGCGGCGTAACAGAAATTCACACACTCCGCGCCGCGCCGGGGCAAACCACCCTTTGGGCAACAGGCCCTTCTCTACATAGACACTTGAGTGGATAAAGGAATCTCTGAAAAGCTCCGCGTCGCAGGGAACAGATTATGCCCGGAAGGATCGCAAGCCCGCATGAGCCAACAAACGACGTTTCTTTCGCTGGG
>JANXSC010000291.1 GCA_025352845.1 Opitutaceae bacterium | reverse complement strand
TGCCTGATCGCGCGCATTGCAGCTGCGCGCGAACAGCGTGAGTGCCCACGCGCCGAGCAGCAGCGCCGCCGCGAGGCTGGGCCAGAACACGCCCGGTCCGGTCGCGCTCGCGGGCGGAAAATCCTCATGGATCGTCCAGTAGAAAAAGTAACCGAAGACCAGGGACGCGAAGGCCGTGATGTCCGCGAGCATCGTGATGAAGATCGCCCACCAGCCGACCGAACCGCGCCCGGACACATACAGCGGCAGCGTCACGCCGAGGCCGATCCCCTTCTCCGCCCGCGCCGGGATGAGCGCGGAGCCCGTCCACAGCCAATACCAAATCACGCCCACCGCCGCGACCCCGCTGAGCAGCGCCGCCCACCACCAGTGATACGTGCCGAAAATGAAGAATCCGCCAAGCGTCAGCGCCGCCCAGAGCGGGATGAAGCTCGGCCCGCCGACTTGCAGGATTTGCACGGGCCGCGCATCGATCGCGCTGCTCACGATCAACTCGCGTTTCTCCTCGTCGGCATCGGGCAGATAGAAGCGGCCCTGGTCCACGTCGCGCTCGAGATTCGCCTGATCCCACAGCGGATAGCGGCTGTCGATTTCCGGAACCGAGCGCACGCCCCACGGCTTCCCGGGCATCTCCTGGAGCCATTCGAGCGTGCCCGCACCCCAGGGGTTGCGCTCGGAAAACGGCTGTTTCCCTTTCGGTCGCACCATGTCCCACAGCACGACGAGAAAACCCGCGCCGAGCACGAACGCGCCCACGCTGGAGAGCAGGTTGAGCCCGTCGAACCCAAGGCCGGACTGATAGGTGAAAACGCGCCGCGGCATCCCGCGCAGACCGGTGATGTGCATCGGCAGGAAAGTCAGGTTGAAGCCGGTGAAGATGAGCCAGAAAGCGATGCGCCCGAGCCGGTCGGAGAGTTTTTTCCCGCCGATCAGCGGGAAGAAATAGTAGCAGCCCGCAACGATGGGAAAAAGTGCTCCGCCGATGAGCACGTAGTGCAGATGGCCGACGACGAAGAAGGTGTCGTGCGCCTGGAAATCGAACGGCGCGAGCGCGAGCATCACGCCCGTGAGCCCGCCGACGACGAACGACGCGAGCCCGCCAAAGGTGAACAGCATCGGCACCGATCGCACCATCCGCCCCGCGGCGAGCGTGGCGAGGAAGCAGAAAATCTGCACGCCGGTCGGGATCGCCACCGCCTCCGACGCAGCGGAGAAAATCCCGAGTGAAATCCCCGGCAGCCCCGTGGTGAACATGTGATGCACCCACAGCCCGAAGCTCAGAAACCCGGTGCCCACCGCCGCGAGCACGATCCAGCTGTAGCCGACGATCGGGCGGCGCGCGAAGGTGGGCACGATCATCGCGATAATCGCGACCGACGGCAGGAAGATGATGTAAACCTCCGGGTGCCCGAAGAGCCAGAAGAGATGCTGCCACAGCAGCGGATCGCCGCCGCGGGCGGCATCGAAAAACGGCCAGCGAAACGCGCGCTCCAGCTCCAGCAGCATGCTCCCGGCGATCAGCGGCGGGAAGGCGAAGAGCACCATCCCCGCGGCGACGAGCACATACCAGCAGTAGAGCGGGATGAGGTTGATGCGCATCCCCGGCGCGCGGCATTTCAGCACGCCGACGATCAGCTCCACCGCCGCGGCAATGGCGGCGATCTCGATGAAGGAAAAACCCAGCAGCCAGATGTCCGCGCCGATCCCCGGCTGATAGGCCGACGTGAGTGGCGGATACATGAACCAGCCGCCGCGCGGCGCCGCATCGAAAAGAATCGAGCCGCACAGAAAAATGCCGCCCATGAGAAAGCACCAGTAGCCAAACGCCGACAGCCGCGGAAACGGCAGGTCGCGCGCGCCGAGCATCTGCGGCAGCAGAATCACGGCGATGGCCTCGAAGGACGGGATGGCGAAGAGGAACATCATCACCGAGCCGTGGACGGTGAAGACCTGGTTATATGTTTCCGCGGAGAGGAAGGTATTGCCCGGCACCGCGAGCTGGATGCGGATGAGCAGCGCAAGCACGCCGCCGAAAAGTAAGAACAGGAACGCCGTGGAGATATACCACAGGCCGACTTTCGTGTTGTTGACCTCCGACCAATAACGCCAGCCCTTCGGCGGCTCCCACGTCCGCATCAGCCGCTCCTCCTGTGCGCGCCGGAGCGCGAGCGGTGGCTCATGGGCGAGAGGATCAGGATCGTCGGGCGTCGGTTTCATTGGAGCGATTCCAGGTAGGCCGCGAGCGCGGACAGCTCGGCCGGCGGCAACATGCGGAAATGCGGCATGGTGACGCCGGGTTTTATTCGATCCGTCCGCGCGATCCACCGCGCGAACGCTTCGCTCTCGTTCGGAAGAATTCCCGCTCCGACGCTCAGGCGGCTACCCACATGGGTGAGGTCCGGCCCCACGACGCCCTCCGCATCGGTGCCGCGAACCGCGTGGCAGGCGGAGCACCCATTGGCGAAAAAGAATTCGCGTCCCTGCGCGGCGACCGGATCCGCCGGCGACGATGCCGGGCGAGCCATTGCGAAAATTCCTCCTTCTCCAACACCACGACATAGAAGGCCATCAAGGCGTGCGACGCTCCGCAATATTCCGCGCAGACGCCGCGA
>JANXSC010000284.1 GCA_025352845.1 Opitutaceae bacterium | reverse complement strand
TCGAGGCGGGCGAGGGGCGTGTGTCGTTCGATCAGTCGTTCCGCGCGGAGATCGCGCAGGTGCTGCCGGGCAAGGCGCTGGTGCCGTTGCCGGCGAACCACGAGATTTTTCGCCAACCGAAGTCGTGCGAGGTGGTGAAAGCGCGTCCGTCGCTCGCGGCGAAAAACGGCGGGCAAATCGACATGCCGCCCGCGCTGCAAGGCGTGGAGCTGAACGGCGCGCTGTCGGTGATCTACTCGCCGTATGATTGCAGCGCCGGCTGGGAGCGGGCGATCGCGCCGTATGCCATCGGCTACGAGCCGCAGGACGCGACCGCGCTCGGGCTGAACGTGCTCTACTACGCGGTCACGCACTAAGCGCGCCCGATGTCACGCTCACGGCTGCTTGCCGCGGCCTTCGCGGCCTGCCTCGTCGCTGGCGTGGCGGTCGCTGCGTCGCCGCCGGACATTTGGAAAAACGGGCCGGTGGAATCGGCAACGTTGTCGGCACAGACGACGGCGGTTGACGCTGCGGAAGCGAAGCTGCTCGCGCCTGCGCGACCGGCGGCGGAATTTCAAAAAATACTGCTGCAAATCCGCTCGGGTGCGGATGTCGCGACGTGGCGGGGGGAGATCGACAAATACGCGAAGGCCTCCGGCGATGACGGCGTGACCGTGGCGCTGCGCGAGCTGGCGAAGTGCTGGCAGGCGCGACGGGCGATGGTGGAAATCGACAAGGTGCTGCGCAAATTCTACGGCGCGAACGTGCGCTTTCCCGACAAGCTCGACGAGGTGAAGGCGGATATTCCCGAGGCGGTGAAGGTCGATTCGTGGGGCGAGGCGTGGGTCTATAAACCGACCACGGCGCAAACCTTCGCCAAGTATGCCAAGCAACGCTACGACCTCGGCCCAACGCGGTATCCCGACCTCTCGACGATCAAGGAGGCGCTCGCCGCCGCGCCTTCCGCGCGCATTTTCAAAATCACCCCGCGCGATGTCGGTGGGACGCGGACGCTGGAAATCCGCACGAGCGACGGCAAGACCGGCGTGGTGCAGCCGGGCGCGAAAGTCGGGGATGTTTCGCTCGTTTTCATCGGCGACGGATGGGCGCTGCTGGCGGATACGGAGCGGCTTTTCACCGTGGCGTTTTGAGCGTGAAGCCGGTACGCTGAAGTTCTCCCCACCATGCCCTCGATCACCGACTACCTCACTCCCGAGGCGATGAAAAAGCTGGAGCAGCTCGCCGTCCGCTCGCGCTACGTGAGCGAGGGCTCGATGAGCGGCGGGCACAAGAGCCCGCTCAAGGGCCAGAGCGTGGAATTCGCCGACCGGCGCGAGTATGTGAAGGGCGACAATTTGCGGAGCCTCGATTGGAAAGTCTTCGGGCGCACCGAGCGTTATTACATCCGGCAGTTTGAGGAGGAGACGAGCCTGCGCGTGCATGTGGTGCTCGATGGCTCGGGCTCGATGGCCTACGGCTCGCAGGGCCGGATGACGAAGTACGAATATGCCAGCCGCATAGCCGTCGCGCTCGGCTACATCGTGAGCAAGCAGCAGGACTCCCTCGGCCTCACGATCTACGACAACGAAGTGCGCGACATGGTGCCCGCGCGCAGCGGCACACGGCATCTGCGGCTGGTCATCGACCGGCTCGCCGCGCACAAGCCGAAGGCCGTCACGAATACCGGCAAGGCGCTGCACGCGCTCGCGGGAATGCTCTCAAAGCGCGGACTTGTCGTGCTGCTGAGCGATTGCTTCGACGACCCGGACGCGATTTTTAACGCGCTCGCGCACTTCCGCAAAAAGATGCACGACGTCATCCTGCTCCAGATCCTCGACCCGGTGGAGCTGGAGCTTTCGATCAACAGCGTCGCCGAGTTCATCGACCTCGAAACCGGCGAGAAACTCGAACTCGACCCCGTGAGCGCGCGCCACGCCTACAAGCAGGAGCTGCAAAAAGCCATCGACCAGTGCCGCGAAAAATGCGCCGTGCTCAACGTCGATTACCGCCTCGTCTCCACCGCCGACACCTACGAGGATTTCGTGCATCAGTATCTGCTGGAGCGGAGGAGGATGAGTTTGTGACCGGTGGGATGATTGCCGGGGTGATTGCCACATTGTTTTTTTGGACAATGGGAATCGTCATTGCGTTATCGGGGGACCGCGAAGGCAAAGGTTCGATGGTTTGGCTCTGCTTCTCTGCGGGGGTTGTTATTGGAGGGTTTGTGATGTTTGCGGGGTGCAGCGCGTTGCTGAAGAAGATTGGAACTTAAGCCATGTCCTTTCTCATACCCTGGCTCATCTACGGTTTCTTACTGCTCGCGGTGCCGATTCTCATTCATCTGTGGCAGCGGAAGCGCGCGTTGCCGCCTGAGCTAGCGCGAGCGGCGGACTTTTTCGATGGCAAGAATCTGAATCTCCTTCACCGGCGCGTCGATCCACCAAGTGATGCGCCACGAGTCGAACTGTTTGACGCGGATGAAATCGCGCCGGCCCCGGTGAAATTCCTCGTCCGCCAGGCAGTCGGGGTTTTCTGCCAGCACGGCGATAATACGCAGAACCGAATCGGCACTGCGCCGCGGAATCGACCGCAGCGCCAGCGCAGCCTCGGGGCCGAGAAACCATTCGTGGCGTGGCACTATTTCAGATCGTTCTCGCGGAGCCCGATCATTTTCAGGACTTGCTCGCGGCTGAATTTCTTACCCGCGGCCATCTCGTCTTTCCGGCGAAACATTTCGGCTTTCCAAGCGTCATCCATCTTTGGGGCGAGGCAGTGGATGTACGAGACGAGTTCGTTCAACTCGGCGGAGGACAACGTGCGGACTTTCTTTTTCAACTCGGCAACGCTCATAGCGGACAAAGTAGCGAAGTTCGTCCGCCCTGCCAACGCC
>JANXSC010000282.1 GCA_025352845.1 Opitutaceae bacterium | reverse complement strand
GAAGTCGTGCTCGACCTCGGCCGCCGACAGCCGGAGCGTGACGGAGTTCTTCGCCCTCGATCTGCGCAACCCGAATTCGATCCTCTCCTGCGTTTACAGCGCCCGTGAAAATGCGCGCATGATCCGCGACCAAATCTCCCTCGAGATGTGGGAGACGATCAACGAGCTCTACCTCTTCCTGCACGACCGCTCCTCGGAGGATATCTGGGCCACCGGTGCCGGCGAGTTCTTCAACAGCATCAAGCGCTCCGCCCATCTCTTCCAGGGTCTCACCGCGTCCACCTATTCGCGCAGCGAGGGCTGGGAGTTCATCGAGTTTGGCCGCTACCTCGAGCGCGCCGACAAGACGACGCGCATCCTCGATGTGAAATACCACATTCTGCTCCCGAGCGCGACGGACGTCGGCGGTGCCGTGGACACCGCGCAGTGGCAGGCCGTGCTCCGCAGCGCCAGCGCGCTCGAGGGCTACCGGCGTTTCTACGTGCGCGAGATCCTGCCGTGGAAGGTCGCCGAGTTCCTCATCTTCTCCGAATCGTTTCCGCGCTCGCTCCATTTTTGTGTCGTGCAGATCGACGACTTTTTGCGCCGCATCCTCGGCGAATCCGGCACGCGCCCGCGCACCGAGGCGGCGCGCCTCTCGCGCCGCCTGCTGGCCGATCTGCAGTCGCTGACCATCACGGAAGTCCTGCAGGGCCAGGGCCTGCACGAGTTCCTGATCGAGGCGCAGAATGCCATTGACCGCATTGGCGCAGAGGTGGTTCAGACGACCATGTTTTATCCGGCCGAATCGGAATTGGGCGAACAGCAGCAGCAGCAGGTCCAGCAGTGAGGCCGCGACGCGTGCAGCCGGCCCGTTCATGATTCTTCACCTCCTCCACCGCACGACGTTCGCCTACGCCGGCACCGCGCGGGACAGTTTCAACGAGGCGCGCCTGCGCCCGATCGACGACAGCCTGCAAACCTGCCGCTCGTTCCAGCTGCGCATCACGCCCGCGAACACCCCGCGCGAGTATCGCGATTTCTACGGCAACGCGGTCCACTACTTCGACATCGCCGCGCCGCACCGGAAGCTCGTCATCGAGGCCCAGTCGGAGATTGAAACCGTGCCTGACCACGCGCGCCCCGCGGTGCCGGAGGTCGCCTTCGCCGAGCTCGCGACGTTTCCCGAGCGCGATCTTTATTTGGAATTTCTCGGCCCGTCGCATTACGTGCCGGAGGATGTCGCGCTCTGGCGCGAGGCCAAGATCGCGCTCGGCGACGGGCGCACGACGGTGTTTGCGGACGCAGTGCGGCTGGGGCGGCATGTTTTCACGAAGTTCACCTACAAGCCGCACTCGACCGGCGTGCACACGAAGGCACCGGACGCCCTCAAACTGAAGATGGGCGTCTGCCAGGATTTCGCCCACGTCATGCTCGGCCTCTGCCGGCAGTCCGGCATCCCCGCGCGCTACGTCAGCGGATATTTTTTCAACATCCGCCGCCGGCCCGGTGAAGTCGAGGCGTCGCACGCGTGGGTCGAGGTCATGGTGCCCGGCCACGGCTGGGTCGCCTACGATCCCACGCACGATCGGGTGGCCGACGAACGCTACGTGAAGATTGCCACGGGTCGCGACTACGCCGACATCCGGCCCGTCAGCGGCACCTACAAGGGCGCACCCACGCGCTCGCTCAAGGTCGAGGTCGCCGTGCGCGAGGCCGGGGCCGCCGTGTCCGCGTGCTGAAGATATTTTTTGCCCCGCGGCACGGCGGGCGCTAGTTGGAGTTCGCCCATGTTTCTTCGTGTCACCCACGTCACCCGCTACGACTACTCGCAGCCGGTGTCCTTCGCGCCCCACGCGCTTTATCTCCGGCCGCGCGAAAATACCCGCCAGCGCCTGCACAGTTTCGATCTCACGCTCACGCCCACCGCGCGCCGCGTCCCGACCAACGACGCCGAGGACAACGCCCTTGACTGGGCCTACTTCGACGCCGGCACACTCTCCACCCGGCTGGAGTTCCGCTCGGAGTTTCTCGTCGAGACGCTCGACGCGAACCCTTTCTATTTTTTTCTCAAGCCCGGCGCACTACAGACTCCGTTCACCTACGATCCTGCGGAAACCTATGCGCTCGGCCCGTGCTTCGCGCCACCGCGCGGCACCGACTCCGCGCAGCTCCGCGACTGGCTTGCCGCGCACTTTTCCTCG
>JANXSC010000268.1 GCA_025352845.1 Opitutaceae bacterium | reverse complement strand
CCCAGCGCTCGAAATCGGCGATGACCACCGGCTCCAGCTTCGCCCCGGCCTTCGGCATTTTCAGGTCGTCGTGCTCGTGGCGGATAGCTTGGAGCAGCAAACTCGCCGCCGGATCGCCCGGCACGATCGCGGGGCCAGAATCGCCGCCGTCGCGCAGCGCCTGCCGGTGATCGAGTGCGAGCCCGGCCTTCCGCTTGCCGCCGGTGCGATGGCACTCGTAGCAATCCTGCGCGAGCACCGGCCGGATCTTCGTCTCGAAAAATTCCACCGCGCCCAACGGCAGCGCCGCACATAATCCCGACGCTGCCATCGCGAGCCACGCGCACAAAAGACACGGCACAGCGATGCCGCCGTATGGAATGCGAATCATTGCCCCGAAACCGGTCGCACTGCCGCGCGGTCGGCGGTCAGCGCGTCCGCTTTCGGCGCGGGGAGCGTGACCTTGCCGGTCGCGGCCCATTCGGTGCCGCGGGCGAAGGTGACTTGGAAGCCGAGGCCGTTCACCGCGTCGGAGAAATGCCCGAGCGCGGTGTGGAAGACGCGGCCTTTGCCGAAGGGAATCACCATCAGCATCGGCTCCTGCTCGTTGGTTTTGTCGGAGAGCGCGGAGGCGAGGACGGTCACGTTGTCGGCGGGGCCGCGGAGGCCGTGGTAGAGTTCATCCTTCGCGTGCATCCACTTCGCGGGCAGGCCGCGCACGATGGGATGATCGGCACGCGTCTCGACGAGAAACTCGTGCTGCGCGCCGTGGCCGCCGCCGGGACCGGCGCTGAGATCCTTCGTCCACGCGCCATCGCGCAGGCGCAGGTAGGGACCGGATTTTTCGTTGCGCCCGCCCCAGCCGCCGAGGCCGATCATCGCGTTGTAGTCGGGCCAGTCGGGGAAGGAATTGTTGGCGGCGTGGTAGGAGACGAAGCCACCGCCACCACGCACATAGGCGGCAAACGCCTCGCGCACCTCGGCGGGCCAGCTCTCGCCATTGTAGTTGGAGACGACGACGGCGTAGTTGGAAAATTTCGGCCGCCACTGCGCCCATTGCGTCGGCGCGGCGGCCTTGTGCGCGGCCTCGGCGGCGGCGAATTTTTTCAGGTTCTCCTCGTGCGACACCTTCTGCGTGGGCGTCGCGTCTTTCGCCATCTTCGGTGCCGTGGGTTTCGCCGCTGGCGACGTGGAAACATCGACCGTGAACCGGCCCGTGTCTTCCAAGATGCGTTTCAGCATCGGCGTGGTCGTGGCCCACTGGTGGTTGTTCTGACCATCGACAATCAGGACTTTGATTTTGTCGGTCGCGGCACTCGCGGTGAGGGCGAGCGCGGCAAACGCGGCGGCGAGGCGAAGGATAAAGGGGCGACGATTCATGGGAAAAGATGCGGGGTTGGAACACTCGGGGCGCGGTCCATGCCACACGTCAGCCTTCGCGCGTCAATCTTGCGCCGGAGCGCGCGGCGCGATTGCCGGGTTGCACCCGCGCCGACCGTCCCAAATCGTGGCACCACCCCATGCCCACGGCCCGCCTCCTCCGCCGCCTCTCGCTCGTCGCGCTTTTGCTCGTCTGGCTCGGTGCATCATCGCAGGCCGCCTCCACCCCGGCGCCTTTTGCCACCGAGCCGCGCGGCACTTTTGAGTCGCGCCGGACCGAAGTGCTCGAAGCGGCCGCCAGTGAACCGCGCGGCGGCGTGAGTGCGCAGCTCGCGAAAATCGCCCTTGGCCGCGGCCCGCTCGACGAGACGGCGATCCGCGCGTCGCTCGACAAGATCACGCGCCGCGACGACACCGCGGACTTCGATGCCGTCGCGCTGCTGCGGCTCTACCGCACCGAGACTCCCCTGCTCTCCTCCGAGCTGCGCCGCGCGATCCGCGACACGCTCGTGCGTTTCAAATACTGGGTCGATGAGCCCGGCACCGACCTCCTCTCGATGTGGAGCGAGAACCACCAGATCGGTTACCACACGGCGGAATATCTCGCGGGCCAATTTTTTCCCGGCACCACGTTTACCAACAACGGCAAGAACGGCGCATGGCACCGCGACGCCGCACGCACGCGCCTCCTCCGCTGGATCGCGATCAAGGCGAAAGTCGGCTTCAGCGAGTGGGACTCCAACAGCTACTATCCCGTCACGATGGCTGCACTACTCGCACTCGCCGAGTTCGCCGCCGATCGCGAGGTCGCGCAGCGCGCCACGATGCTGCTCGATGTGATGTTCTTCGACATCGTCGTCGATTCCTTTCGCGGCAGCTACGGGACCTCGCACGGCCGCACCTACACCGGCACGCTCACCGGCGGCGGACGGAGCGAAGGCACGGCCTCGCTGCAATTTCTCGCGTGGGGCTTCGGCGCACCCGGCGGCGGCGATGCCACCGTCGCCCTCGCCACCGGCAAACGCTATCGCCTCCCGCGCACGATCGAGTTGCTCGCGCACGATCGGCCCGACGAGTTCATCAACCGCGAGCGCCAGAGCCTGCTGATCGAGGACGCGAAAACATTCGGCCTCGACTACGCCAACCCCGACGATTTCTGGCTGCTCAACGAGGGCGGCAAGTTTCGCACCATCGAGCACATCGAGGCCGGCTACCGCGTGACCGACCGCTGGCGCGAGACGCTCCACCGCTACGGCGTCGTGATCAAACCCTACGGCGACGCCGTGCTCGGCACCTACCGCGAACTCGCGCGTCGCGGCGAACCGCTCCCCGATCTCGACCGCACGAGCCTCCAGCGCGTGGACAAATACACCTACCGCACGACCGACTACCAGCTCTCCACTGCGCAGGATTACCGCAAGGGCGCACCGGGTTTTCAGCAGCACATCTGGCAGGCGACGTTCGGACCCGACACGCCGGTCTTCACCTTCAACCCCGGCCCGACCGCGAAATACTGGCAGGGCCGTTTCCCGCGCAGCGCGCAGTTCAAAAACGTGCTCATCGCGCTCTACAACATTCCCGCCGAGCAACCGCCCGGCCCGAAAACGATCGGGCCCTCCGACGCCGCCGGCAACGCCATGCCGTCACCGAGCCCGAGCGAGGACACGCTCGTGCCGCGCACCTCCGCCGTGCTGCGCCGCGCGCTCTTCGACGAAGTTGCGCAGCGCGGCAACTGGACCTATGCGCGCAAAGGTTCCGCCTACCTCGCGCTCTGGTCGCACGCCGCGACCGCGTGGTCCGCGAAGGGCGTGCTCGGCGGCGAAGGCCTGATCGCCGAGGGCCGGCAAAACATCTGGCTCTGCCAACTCGGCCGGGAAGCCGTCGACGGGTCGTTCACCGCGTGGATCGACGCCATCGCCGCCGCGCCGATCGAGTCCGACATTGAAAACCTCTTCGTCGATTATCGCGCGCCGGGTGTCGGCCACGTTTCGTTCGCCTGGGAAGGACCGCTACGGATCGACGGGCGCGTCGAGCCGCTCGGCGACTACGCGCGGTTCGACAACGCCTACGGCCATTCCGCCTACGGCTCCGGCCGCTACGTCATCAACTACGGCGAGCACAAGCTCGTGCTCGACTTCAACACTGCCGAGCGCACCGAGTCCTTCACCCCGTTTGCCCCCCAACCATGAATCGCCGCGATTTCCTCGTCTCCTCCGCCGCTGCCACCCTCGCCGCGCGCACCGCACTCACCGCCGCCGCGCAGCCCGCGCCGATTCCCGCGATCGACACGCACACGCATTTCTACAATCCCACGCGCGGTCAGGGCGTGCCGTGGCCGCCGAAGACCGACGAGATTCTCTACCGCGCACACCTGCCGGCGGAATTTCGCGGCATCAGTGCCGACCTCAACGTCCTCGGCACCGTCGTCGTCGAGGCGAGCGAGTGGGTCGGCGACAACGACTGGATCCTCAACCTCGCGAAAACAAATCCCGGCATCGTCGCCTTCGTCGGCCACCTCGTGCCCGGCTCGCCCGAGTTCGCCGCGAACCTCAAGCGCCTCGCCGCCGATCCGCTCTTCCGCGGCCTCCGCCTCCGCGGCAATTATCTCAAAACGATCTCCGACGCCGCCGTCGCCGCCGATCTCAAGCGCGTCGCCGATCTCGACCTCTCGATCGATGCGCTCGGCGGTGCGGCGATTCTGGAGCCGACGCTCGCTCTCTCTCGCCTGCTCCCGAGTCTGCGCATCGTGATCAACCACGTGCCGTTCGCCGACTGGGATGGGAATCCCGCCGCGATGCGCCCCGCCTTCGCCGAACTCGCGCGCCGCCCCAACGTCTTCGCAAAAATCTCCAACGTCGCCCGCCGCGTGAACAACCAGCCCATCGACGACCCCGCGCACTACCGCCCCGCGCTCGACACGCTCTGCGATCTCTTCGGCCCCGACCGCATCGTCTACGGCAGCAACTGGCCCGTGAGCAACCGCATCGCGCCCTACGCAACTGTGCATCGGATCGTCGCCGAATATTTCGCCACGAAAGATCGCGCCACCGCCGAAAAATATTTTTGGCGCAACTCCCACCGCGCCTATCGCTGGCTCCCACGCGGCGCGGCCGTCGCCCTCAACCCATGAAATTTTTCCGCGCCATTTTTCTCGCTTCGATATTCGCCTGCGCACTTTTAGCCGCCGAAAATCCCTGGCGCACCGTCGCCCACATGCCGGCCGACAACCACGACCTCACGGCCGCCGTCGTCGGCGGGAAATTCTACGTCGCGGGCGGCGTGACGAGCGACTACAAGGGCACAGGCCAGGTCCACTGCTTCGACGAAATCTGGGAGCTCGATCCGCGCGTGTGGGCTTGGCGCGCCGTCGCAAAATTTTCCCGGCCACGGATCTACTGCGGCACCGCCGCATTCGAGGGCCGCGTCTGGGTCGCCGGCGGCGACATTCTCCACGAAGACGGCCAGCGCCGCCAGACCACGCTCGTCGAAACCTACGATCCGAAAACCGGCGCGCTCACGCGCGCGCCCGATCTTCCGGTGGCGTTGCCTAATCCCATCGCGCTCGCCGCGGCCGGGCGGCTCTGGGTCATCGGTGCGCGCAACCGCACCGAGCGCGGCCAGTTCGCGAGCATCGGCCCGGGCGAGACCACGTGGCGCGTCGAGCCCGAGGCGTTGCCCAAGATGTGGGCGCTCGCCGGCGCCGCGGTCGACGACAAACTCTACGTGTGCGTGCCCGACACCGGGCTCGCCGAATTCGATCCCGCGACGCGCGCGTGGCGCGTGATCCCCGGCCCGACCCAGCCGCGC
>JANXSC010000251.1 GCA_025352845.1 Opitutaceae bacterium | reverse complement strand
CTCCAGAGCGAGCCGTATTCGATCCGCTCACGGAAGCGGGCGACGGCGGGCGTGCTCGGGCCGAAGACCTTGATGTCGTCGGGGGCGTCGCCGATGTTGCGGATGGCGGCGAAGAGCGCGAAGCGGCGCGAGAGGTTGTATTCGGCGTTCACGTCGAGGTAGAGGCGCTTGCTCCACCACGTGTAGGTGCCGGGCTCGATGCTGTTGCCGGCGGCGATCGCGGCGCGGCGTTGGAGGCTGCGGTAGTTCCAATTCGCGCGGAGGCTGAAGCGCTCACGGCCGAGGCTCGCGCCCCAGCTCAGCGTGCGCGGGATGAAGCCGGGGAAACTCGCCGAGCCCTGCGCGCCGGTGATGCGCTGCGTGGCGGCGTTGGCAAACACCTGCACGCCGCGCGCCCACGGCGGGAGGAACGTGAGAGCCTGCCGGTAGCCGAGGTTCAGGCCCTCCATGCGCACGGAGGAGTCGAGGTTGTATTGCGTGACGATCGGGTAGCGGCCGTAAACATTGGGATCGAGGCTGTAGAGGTCGAGGAACTCGGGCGTCGCGGCCAGCGTGGTGTTGCCGAAAAAATTTTCGAAATCACGACGGAACGCGCCGAGCGTGAGCTGGCCGACGCCCTGCGGATAATACTCGAGCCGCACATTAAACGTGCGCGCGCTCCACGGCTTGATGCTCACGTTGCTGACGGTGATCTGATCGTTGGGCGACGGATTCTCCGGGTCGGGGAGCGTGACGCCGCCAGCATACTGGTTGTAGTCGGGGCGGCCGACGGAGGTATACCACGCGACGCGCGCGATGATGTCTTCGCGGAGATTGTAGCTGGCGTTGATGCTCGGGAAGAGACTCAGGTATTCCTTCTTCGAGCGCGCGCCGCGGTCGAGGAACGTGAGCTGCGAGACGCCGAGGGCATTCGTCGCCGGCACGATGTTTTGCGGGCGGCCGTTGGCACCGAGGACGGGGCGGCCCTGGGCGTCGCGCAGGATGTTGCGCGTGGGATCGGTGAGCGGGCCTTGCGCGGAGATGTTGGTCTGCTCGGCGCGGAGGCCGGTCACTAACTTGAGGCGGTTCGAGAAAAAACCGAGGTCGCCGCGCAGGTAGGCGGAAGAGATCAGCTCCTCGGCGAACTTTGAGTTGGTGACCTCGTTGCGGTAGGTGGTGTTGGCGTTGGTCGTGAAGTAAGTGGGATTCGCGGCGTAGGCATTGTAGAGGAGCTCGCTGCTGATGCCCTGAAATTTCGGGTAGCCATAGTGCGGCTGCCGGTCGGAGAAACTCGGATCGAGAAACGGCGCGGCGAGGTCGTCGCTCGTGGCGGTGAGCGTGGTGCTGGGAACGCCGTCGCGACCGACGAAGGTGAAATTCGGCACGCTGAAGTGCTGGTCGCGCTCGGACTGGCGGAAGTCGAAGCCGGTGCGCAGCGAGAGCGGCACGGTGCCGAAGAAGTCCCGGCGCACGTTGCCGTAGGCGGTGCGTTTGATGTCGTCGGTCGCGCGCGTGTTGTTGGTGGCGGCGGTGACGACGTAGTTGTTGAGCGCGTAGGGATTCACGGGCGCGCCCGCGGCGTCGGTTACCGTGATCGTATTCGGGCGGAGATAAAAAATATCGGCGAACGAAACCGTGACCCCGGTGCGGCGTGAAGTCGTGGTGTCGAAGAAGCCGCGCTCGATGCAGCGGTTGCGGTTGCTCGCGCGCGAGTAGGCGAAGCCGGCGTCCATTTTCCAAACCGGTCCGTCGTGCCGCCAGACGAGCGAGGGCATGAAGGTCCAGTTCGATCGATCGGCGCCGGTGGTCGCGAGATTCAGCGTGCCCTGACCGGCGGCGCCGCGCGTGAAATCGAGGGAGAAGTCGCCGGGGTTCACGCGGCCGACGTCGAAAGTGAGGGCGTTGTGGTTGATGTGGACGTTGAACGTCGAGTAGGTGAGCGAGAACGTGAAGCGGTCGTGGGGCGTGAGCTTGTAATCGGTGGTGAGACCAAACGAGCTGCGGTTGGTGTCCTTGCCGCTGTTGCGGATGAGGACGGAGGTGAGATAAGGCTTGTCCGGCGTGGTGTTGGGAAACGTGCCGCCGTTGGTCGCGGCCTGCACGCCGCGCCACGTGTTTTGGATTTGCGGCTCGCCGGAGTATTGGCGGTTCATGCCGGCGGAGAGGGTGAACCCAAAAGTTTTGCTCACGGGTGCGATGTAGGAGAGGTCGAGACCGGGATGAATCTTGTGCGTGGGGTGGCGCGGCGCGGGGGTGTTGCCCCAATGCTTGATGTCGTCGCGCAGCATGAGGTAGGCGGAAAAATTTCCCGCGGGCCGCGTGCGCTCGAACGAGCTGCGCGGAATCAGGTTCACGGAACCGGCGAGGGCATTGCCGGGTGAGTCGGGCGTCGGCGAAAACGAGACCTCGATGCGCGAGAGGTTGTTGATTGAAACCTGATCGAGGCCGACGCCGCGCGCGGTGCCGCCCGCGCCGCCGCCCACGGCGCTCGCGAGGCCGAAGCCGTCGAGCGTGACGGGCACGTAGCCGGAGGGCACGCCGTTGAGCGAGATGTCGCGGGCGTTGCCGCCGGCGTAGTCGATGTTCACGCCGGGCATGAATTTCAAAAACTCGGCGGCGTTGCCCTCGGCGATGTCGCCAAACTCGTCGGTGGCGACGACATTTTTCATGTTGGGCGCGAACCGCTGCTCGTTGATCGCGAGCGCCGCGCCGCTCATCTCGCGCGACGTGGCGACAACGAACTCGTCGAGCTTGATTGGCGCGCCTTCCGCCGTGGTCGCGGTGCCGCGGCCGAGCGGCGCGAGTTGAAAGTCGCGTTGCACCGCCTGGCCCGCCGCGACATTGACGGTCGCGGTGGCGGTCGGAAATCCGCTGAAGAACGCGCGCACCTGCGCCGCGCCCGCGGGCACGCCGCCGAGCCGGTAAAAACCCTCGGCGTCGGAAAACGTTTCCAGCGCCGTGCCGACGACGGTGATGCGCGCGGTCTCGAGCACGCCGCCGGTGGAGGGATTGGTGACGCGGCCCTCGATCGTGCCGGTGGATTGGGCGAGGAGGCGCGCGGCGAGCAGCAGCCAGAGGAGGAGGGGAGAGAGGCAGGCGCGGGCGCCCGCACGGAGCGAGGTGTTCGGGTGCATGGGGTTGGCGGAAAATTTGCGGGTGATTCAGTGATGTCAACGTCGGGGGGCGGGCCGTTGCTTGACGCGCGCGCGCCGGTCCTACCGTCTTACCCGTGCCCTCGATTACGTTCAAAGTTTCGCCGGAAGAGGCGCGTGTGCTTCGGGCCCGGGCGCGCGCCGAAAAGCGCACGATCTCCGCCCACATCCGCGCCAATGTCTTTCCGGAAAAGCCGGCGCGGGCACGCAAGCGCGTCATCAAGAAACACCCTGTGTCCGGGCTGCTCTATGACGCGACGGACGAGGGCGGGAGGGTTGTTTCTCTCGACGAGATCAAGGGGGCGCTGGCGGACTTTCCGTGAAATATCTCCTCGACGTGAACGCCCTGCTCGCGTGGCGCCACGCGACCGCGCACGGCGCCACGCTCATTTTCACGCCTGGGCGAAAGACAGGGGTTCCGCACCCTTGCCACCTGTGCGCACGCCGAACTCGGATTTATCCGCGTGTCGATGCAGGTCTTCGGACTTTCGCTCGCCGAAGCCCAGGCGGCCCTTGCAGAGATGAAGCGGCAGTGTGGCGGCTTCGTGGAAACGGCCCCATCACCGAAGCTCGCGGCGTGGTCCGCCTCGGCAACGCGAACCTCGGACGCCTATCTCGCGCAGGTCGCCGGTCAGGCTGGATTAACGCTCGCGACGTTTGACGCCGGGATTCCCGGCGCAGTGCGCATCTGAGCGGGTGCACCGCATCAAGGGTGCGCTCACACCCGCAGGAAAATCTTCCGTTCGTAGAGAAACCGCGCGAGCACGAACATCAGGGCGAGCCCGACGGCCGCGAGCAGTCCTTGTCCCGCGCCCGCCCCGATGTGCGCGTCAAGCCAAGTCTTGATGTCGCCGCCCACGAAGCGCTGCGCGAGCAGCCGGAATTTGATGATGTTGTTCGCGAGATAGAGCGTGATCGGGTTCATCCCGATCCAGAGGAAGGGCACGCACCAGCGGCGCCACTGCCGCATGTCCACGATGTAGAAAAACGCGGCGAGGAACCACAGGCTGTAGCCGCCGGCGACGAG
>JANXSC010000224.1 GCA_025352845.1 Opitutaceae bacterium | reverse complement strand
CCAACGCGCTTCGTCCGACCACCCCGTCGGCCGCGAATCCGCCCGCCGCGATCCAGCGTGTTGGGGTCAACGCGCTCCACCCGCAAACCGCATTCGCCGCGCCCGATTCGAAGGACCGCACCGCGATCGTCCTCGTCAACGGCTACAACGGCCTCGGCCTCCACACCGCGCTCCACATCCCGCGCCTCTTCGGTGACACGTTCAAAAACCTCGTGTTCATCTCCGTCGGCTCCGTCGATGCGGGAAATTTCAAAGGCACCGACGAACTCGCTCGCCTTCGCGCCCACACCACCGCCGAAGCCGAGCGCTACGCCGCGTGGGCCCGCGCGCACGGCTACCGCACCGCGACGTTCACCGCCATCGGCCACGACACCACCGGCGAAATCATGCGGCTCGCCGCCACCGCACGAGAGCAGTTTCCCAAGAGTGTCTTCTTCGCCGGCCAGCTCCTCTTCGCCCGCGAGACCCGCCTCACCCGCCTCCTCCACAACCACACCGCCACCGCGTTGCAGCGCCAGTTCTTCGTCGAGAATCTGCCGTTCGTCATCCTGCCGATTCGCGTCGGCGGCTAGGGCGTATTTCAAACTACCTCCGGCATCCCCATCCTGTCA
Source organism: Opitutaceae bacterium (assembly GCA_025352845.1). Taxonomy (GTDB): domain Bacteria; phylum Verrucomicrobiota; class Verrucomicrobiia; order Opitutales; family Opitutaceae; genus ER46. The sequence goes on along the minus strand of JANXSC010000224.1, from coordinate 11,746 downwards.
TTCTGAGCGAAGCGAATAATCCACTTGGATCAACGCGGCGTTTTCAGAGGTGCGAACGTCCTGCTGGATTCTTCGCTCCGCTCAGAATGACAAACCGGGAGCACTTTTTCGACGCCCTCTTGTTGAAGATTACCCAAAGTAGAGACCGAGCCTCCGAGGTAGGACAGGTCTTCGACCTGCCCTTTTCGCTCCCGAAGGCGGGTCAGAGACCCGCCCTACTTTCAAGCCTGCGCTGTCACATCTTTGGGAAATCCTCAATAGGCGTTCACTTGAACCTCGCGACAGCACCCACAAGGGAAGCGCGGCTTTATTTTCCGCCCCGCTCATTTCGTGTCCGACGCCGTGACCGCCATCACCGGGACCACCATGCTCTCGTTCATCCGCTTCAACTGCTTTTCCAAAAACGCGAGGTCGGTAAACGGATCGCCGCCGAAGCGCGCCCAGTAAACGCGGCCTTCCTTGTCGATCAGTGAGGTCGAGTGCAGCTCGATCTCCTCGAAATCGTCGTAAGAGCGGAAGCGCCGCGCATTCGCGTGGTCGGTGTCGCTGAGCAGGCGCACCGCCGCGTTGCCGAGGCCCTTCACCGCGGCGGAGTCGGCCTCGGCCTTCGCGCTGCTCACGGCGAGCACGACGGTGTCGAGTTTGTCCCACTCGGCTTTTTTCCCGGCGAGCGACTGGAGCTGCTCCATGCAGTGCGGGCACTCGGTGCCGAGGTAGAAAACAAGGATCACGTTCTTCCCGCGTAGAGACGCCAGCGTCACCGGCAGGTCGGCCGCGTCGCGCACGTCGAGCGCTGGCGCGGCGTAGGGCTCCCATTTGCCGGGGCCGTAGCCGTCGAGCGGAATCTTCGCGTAGTTGCGCTGCGGCTTCGGCGTCGTCTCGCGCGGCTCGGCCGTCACGCCGGTCGCGCGCGCAAGCTCGATGGTTTTCAGTCCAGCGTCGGCGTTGCGCGTGACAAACAAGAGCCGCCCCATCGCGTCGGCCGCCTTCGTCCGGTCGTTGAGCGCGGTGTGGGCGCGAACAAGACCCGACAGCGCGAAGAGATCGTTTTTCACGAGGTCGAGCGCCTTGTCGAAGGCCTGCACGGCGAGCAGCGGGCTCCGCGCGTCGAGGTAAGCCTCGCCGAGCGCGGTATAGAGCACTTCGGGATAGAGCGGCGGGTCGGCGTATTCGCGCTGCATCGCGAATTCCTTTTCCGCCGCGTCGGCGAGCAGACCGAGGCCCACGAGCGTTTCCCCGCGCGCGAGCGCGAGCCGCGCCCGGAGTTCGAGCGCCTGGAGCGCGTGAATGCGCTTGAGCGCGCCGTCGGCCTCCGCGTCTTTCTGCCACTTCGCATGTGCCTCGATCGCCTTTTGCGCCAAGCCCGTATCGCCCAGGCCGAACCGTGCGCGCGCCTCGACGTAGGTTTTGTTGACGCGATCCTCGGCGATCTCGCGCCACGGGATCGTGCCGGCCTTGAGCAGCTGATCCCACTGCTGAAACTTTAGCAGCCCGCGCGCCACGCTACGGATGCCCTGCGAGTGCGTGCTGTAGAGATTGTCCTTATTCCCCTGCGGATCGAGTGGCGCGTCGATCATCTGGCGCGCACCGGCCATCGCCGCGGCCGCCATGCCAAGCTGCTCCTGAATGTAGCAAAGGTAGGCGCGATTGTGGCCGTAGTTCCAGTTGTCGTAGGTGAACGTCAGCGTGTCCTGCATGTAGCGTTTCTCGACGCGTGTCGCGGCGTCCATCGAGAGCGCCGCCTCATCCCACATGCCGACGATGCTGTAGATGTGGCCCGGCATGTGTTGCGCATGGCCGATGGCGGGCACCAGCTCCGTGTAGATACGGCAGCTCTCGAGCGCCTGCGCCGGCTCGTGATAATCCCAGTTGTGAATCCGGTAGTGGTGCGCGCCGGGATGGTTCGGCTGCTTGGCGAGAATCTCGCGGATGATCAGCTCCGCGCCGTAGCGCGAATCACCCATCGTCGCGAGCGCGAGGTAGGCGCGCGCCTCCATGTCGTCGGGAAACTTTACGCACAGCGTCTCAAGCCGCTTGATGTGGTCGAGGTCGCGCCGCGAGTAGCGGTCGCTGCCCGCCTCACCGGAAACGGGCTTCACCAAATCGGGCAGCAGAATCACTTCCCACGCTTCGAGGTAGAGCCGCTCGCGCTCTGTGAGCGACGCCTTGCGCTTCACCGCCTCGCGCAGGAAATCCGCCGCGCGCGTCTTGCCGCTCGCATCACGCGCCTCAGTCGCGAGCGCGAGGCCCCAGTAGGCCATCGCATTGCCCGGCTCGATTTTCAGGCACCAGCGAAACGCCCGCTCCGCATCGTAGTAATCGAACGAGTGCAGCAGCGCGTTGCCTTGATCGAACCATTGCTGCACCTCGGGATTTTGCGTCGTGATCGGAAACGGCGCGCGACCGATGCCGGGCATGACCCAGGGTTTCTGCCGCGGCCCGGAATCGAACGCCTCGCCATGCTGCGAGTGGCCGAGCTTCACCTTTTCCGCCGTCGAGAGGTTCGCTGGCGGCGACACTGACGCCCCTGCACTCTGGGCATTCGCCCTGGCGCACACAGCAAGACTGATCAAGGCGACGAAGGACCGGCGGACTGTGGGGGAAATCATAAGAAAGCCTCGGGGGAAAAGGGCGCGAGCAACCACTGACAATCCGCCCACCCGCCCGCCAGCCGAATCCTGCCGCCGCACTCCAAACAACAAAGAAAGCGGACCCACTCCAAACTGTCCGACCACGCCGCCGTTCCTCTCCGCCACATGCGCCACAACCAATCCCCTCGCGCCGCGTTAGGCCGCTCACACCACTTTCCTTTCGCTCATGAAATTGCTCGCCCACCTCTCGTTCGCGGCCGTCGCCCTCGGTTTATTCGCATCCGCCTTCGCCGCGAACGCGCTGCGCCAGATGGAGAAACTCGGCCGCGGGGTCATCGCCCTGAAAATCGACGACCACAAAACCTTCGTCTCGTGGCGCGTGCTCGGCACCGATCCGGAGGCGCTCGCGTTCAATCTCTACCGCGCCAGCGGCAGCGATGCGCCCGTAAAGCTCACGCAACGCTGGGTCTTCGACAGCAACAACGGCACGCCCGGCAACGACAAATACCGCGGCCAGGGCAACCACGGCCTCAGCGTCGCCGATGTCGATGGCGACGGGAAGGACGACATCATCTACGGCGCGTGCACCATCGGTTCCGATGGCAAGGGCCTCTACTCGACCGGCCTCGGCCACGGCGATGCGATGCATGTCTCCGTGCTCGATCCGTCGCGGCCCGGGTTGCAGATTTTCGACATCCACGAAAACCCAAAGCACCCGCACGGCGTCGAAATGCACGACGCCCGCACCGGCGAGATTCTCTGGAGCCAGCCCGGCGGCACCGAGCCCGCGCCCGATGTGGGGCGCGGCCTCGCCGCCGACATCGACCCGCGTTTCCCCGGCTACGAATCGTGGGCCTCGGGCCGCGGGATGAACGGCTACTGGAACGTGAAGGGCGAGAAAGTCTCCGACGAAAAACCGCGCTCGTGTAATTTCAAAATCTGGTGGGACGGCGATTTTCTCTGCGAGATTCTCGATTCCAACCGCATCACGAAATGGAACTGGCTCGACGGCACCGAAACGCCGCTTCTCGTCGCCGAGGGCTGCACATCGAACAACGGCACCAGGTCCACGCCCTGCCTGCTCGCCGATCTCTTCGGCGACAGGCGCGAGGAAGTCGTCCTCCGCACGACCGACAACAAGGAGCTGCGCATCTTCACCACGCCGATTCCCACCGAGCACCGCGGCTACACCCTCATGCACGATCCCGTTTACCGACTCAGCGTCGCGTGGCAAAACAGCGCCTACAACCAGCCCACGCACACGGGATTCTACCTCGGCGCGGAGACGAAGGAATTTCCTCGGCCGAATATTGTGCTCGTGCCCTCAAAGTAAGCTGCATGTTTTTTCCCTGTCATTCTGAGCGCAGCGAAGAATCCACTTCGATTTTCACTGCGCGTCCCGCGTGCGCGTGTCCCGTTGGATTCTTCGCTGCGCTCAGAACGACAATCGCGATTCTGGTCATTGGTCTCGGCGCGACCCTCCACGCCCACGATCCCTACGAAAGTTTCACGACCGTCGTCGTCCACCCCGACCGCATGGTGCTCACCATGGGCATGGCTCAGTCAACCGCACTGCGTTTGATCGATCCGCAGGTGAAGATTCCGTCGCTCACGCCCGAGAATATCCCGACCCACCGACCAAGGCTGGAGCGGGAGGCTGCGCTGCTCTTCATCCTCACTTCCATTCGCACTCAGCTCGCCGCGCGCAAGGTCGAGGTCGAACTCACGGACGAGAATGACATCATCTTCACCGTCACCTACCCGCGCCCTGTCGCCGGGCGCTTGCTAGTGCACGCCGCCTACCTGAAAAAACTCGGCGACGGCTACGGCGGCATCGTCAACATCGACGACGATACCAACCGCAGCCTCGGTTGGGACCAGCTGCTGTGGGAGCGGCCGAATTTCGAGGTGGCGATTCCGCCGATCGCGCCGCAGAAACGGAAATAGCGCGGTGCCTCAGCCCGCACTTGATTTGCCGCGAGGAGCACGGTTCCAACTGCTCTTCGGCTCCTCTTCTCGAATCTCACGAATTATAAGCTCCGCCTGAATCACGTCGGGATCTTGCACGGTGGAAACGCCGGCGCTAACCAGCCAGAGCATCGGCGCCTCCCGGTAGAAAATCGCGAAGCTCAAACGCGGGACGGGCATCTGTCGCGAACCATTGGCCCGCCGCCGGCAAATTTCAGGGTGCTGCTGAATGGTGAGCCTCGCCTTTTCGTAGCGTTCGATGAATCGCTCCGCAGCCGCCAGACCCCAGCGTGAGCCTCCCCGCTCAACGCGCGAACAAGTAAGCAAGGCCGCCCTTTTCAGAGCACCTTGGATCCCTCCCAGCACCGCGTGGCCGTTGACGCCACCACCAGAGAGCATATGGAAGCCTGACCGTTCGGGAACCCCGCGCGCCCCCCAATCCAGATCCACCAAAAAGGTGAACCTTTTAAAACATTTCCCTCGACACGCCTTCTCTGGGAAGGCGCCTGAGCCAACGCCGGGACTTGCCCGGTTTTCGCAAAGCTCAGAGATGTTCAACGTTGTAGCGGGCGTGGCTCATCATTGACGTTGGCCAATGAACCCCGACCCCGTGATAGCACTCCTTCAGGCGCTCTTGACTCCGACTATCGCGGTCGCGACCACAGTCATCGCTTACCAGCAATACCGAATCCGGCGGGATGAGCGTGCTCTGCAGTTATACGACCGGCGCTTGAAGGTTTATAAGAGTGCCATGCTTATGATCGACCGCATTAGGGCCGGGCACCTTATCGATATGAGTGAGCTGTGGGAGTGGGTCTCGTCCATTCAGGAATCCCATTTTCTCTTTGGTACCGAAGTTCAGGAGGTGATCGAACCCTTGTTCTCAAAGCTCCTCGAGTTCGCAGATTTGGCGGAGCCGCTCAAGAATACCTCCGATCTATTCGACAGTGCGTGTGCTTCGGTGGCGGTGGATATCGAAGGCTATCGAACGCCCTTGGAGGAAGTGTTTCGCCCATATCTTTTACCCACCGGGGAGGGCATTTTTAAGAAGCGTCGCTATTCGCGACGAAGGATCAGAAAGTTTCTTAAACAGTGCACTTCACCAGTCGGTTATTCTCAGAAACCGAGATCGGCGCCACTCGATGAGGAAGTTCCCTTTTAATCAAAAGGCTAACCAGTAAGAATGAGAAGGCGGGTGTATAATGCCCCGCCTCATGAATACAAAATACCTGCTGGTGAAAAACTGACCTTCACCGGGCGGGAGCAATTTCTCCGGATGTGCCACGGCGTCGGCGTAGCGCCGGTCTAGCTCGGCCACTTGAGTCTCGGAAGGCTCGGTCAAATCGACGGCGTCCCTGGCCAAATAATTCCCAGTGCCAGCTTCTCCCGCGGCGAGAGTTCTTCAGTTCCTGCTGGAGCTGGACGAATGACATGGCTCGAAGGTGGAGCCAGCGGGCATCGCTAGCACGCGGGCTTCTCCCCCCTCACTGCATCGGCAGCTTCAACGCCATGCGCTCGCGGCCGCGGAGCACGGTCACCTCCACGGTCTCGCCGAGTTTCGTGGTCGCGAGCACGCGGCCGATGAGTTCGCCCTCAGTTAGGCGCGAGTTCTCGCCGGCAAACTCGACGATCACATCGTCTTTGAGGAAGCCGGCTTTCTTCGCGGTGCCGTGCTTGTTGAACTGCCCCATGCCTTTTACGAAAAGCGCCAGCGCGTCCGGCGCGATCCCACGCTCCTTGCGCGCCGTGTCATCGAGATCGACGAGCGTGAGCCCGCCGAAGGCCATCGCTCGCATCGACCACGTGCCGACGCGTTTCGAGATGTCGGTCCTCATCCGCCAGCCAGCGGGCAGCGCCACCGCGAGCGCGACGTCGGCACCGCCGCGTTTCACGACTGCGGCGAGCGCGCCCGACTCCGGAGCGCGGTGCAGCACCCACGAAAAATCCGCGATCGAGATCAGCGGCTGGCCGGCGAACGAAATAAACTCGTCGCCCGCCTTGAAGCCCGCGCGCCCGGCAATCGAGTCCGCCTCAACCGCCGTGATCGCCGCCGTCTTGTCCGGCGCGAGGCTCAGGCCGATCGTCTCGGCAGCGGGCATCGGGTAGATGCGGTCGAGCGGCACAGGTTCGCCCTTCTCGCGGTAGTAGCCGCGAAACGCCTCGCCGACCTGGTGACAATGGACGCAGCTCTGCATGACGTTGCCGCCCCAGTTGAGTTCGCGGCCGTATTTTTTCGCCAGCTCGGGAATCTCGACCGGGGTGCGAAACGGCGTCGGTCCGCCCTGCTTGCCTTCGAGCGAAGCCCGGTTGGCCGGATAGCCGCGATGGAGCGCGAGCGCGCCTTCGAGCGCCTTGCGGTAGCCGATGGTCTCCTTCTGATCGGGATCGGCCTGATGGACCCACGAGCCGTAGCGGCCGTAGATCGTGCCGTCGGCGTTGAAGAACATCGTCGAAAACGACAGGTCGTAATCGAACTGGAAGCGCGCGAGGTCGATCGCGTTGGCGTTGATCAGGCGCACGCACACGAACCGGTCGAGCAGCGGCGCGAGCGCGGGCTCGGTCAGCACCTGCGCATCGAGCCCCACGCACGAAAGACACGGCACGCAGCGCAGCACAACGAGCAGCGGCTTGCCGGTCTTCTTTGCCTCGGCGAAGCCGCGGTCGACGTCGTTGTAGAGCCAGCGCGCGTCGTTTTCCATCGCGGCCTTGTCGCCGCGCACCGCGCCCTCGCGATCCTTCACGGCGGCGGCATGGGTGAGAGTGACGGTGAAAAGAAACGCCAGCGGAGCGATGAGTCGGAGGGGTGTCATGCGTCCGTCATACGCATCGCGCCCCGTCACGCAATCCCGTGCCAGCGCCACAACGGAGGGGCGGTTTTCCAGCCGCCCGCATCGGGTCATCGGCGGCTGGAAAGCCGCCGCTCCGTTGCGCGCTACTCGCGCCGGCCGACGAGCGGGGGCGACGCGCCGCCACCGACATTGGGTTCGATCGTGAGCAACACTTCATCACCCATGAATTTCAAGCGGTGCCGCAGCACAAACGGCGTGCGGTAGCGCACAAGATCGAGCGTGAAGGTGTCGGCCGCGGTCCACGCGCCGCTCAGGGCGACCACGCCGGCCGTCGGGCCCTGCGCGACTTCGCCTTTCACCCAATCGCCCGGCGCGAGATCGATGCGCTCCCGCTTGCCGGCGACGACGGTCGTGAGCTGAGACGCGCTTCCACCCTCGGCCGACGGCGCGAGCGCGACCGACTCGATGCCCAGCGGATTGGCGGGAAACACATAGCGCCGGCCCGCGATTTCCTGCGCGAGCGGGGGAATCGCAACCGCGACAGGATGCTTGAGCGAGAGGCCCGCGAGCTTCGCCTTCAGTTTCGCTTGCGCGGCGGCATCAGCCGGAAGCGCGGACTTGTTTTGCAGCGCCGGGAGAATTTTCGCCCAGACCACGTTGAGCACGCCCTGCAGATCGCGCGTGCCCGCCGTGATCGCGATGACGGTGTCGTGCTCCGGCATCACGATGCAGAACTGCCCATGCGCCCCGTCGCCGCGAAACGCGCCGTTGCGGCACCGCCAAAACTGAAAGCCGTAACCCTGATCCCAGTCGCTCGCGGGATTGCTGCCGTTCGACATCCAACGCGACGTCGCCGTCTCCGTCCACGCCGCCGGCACGAGTTGCTTCCCGTTCCACTGCCCGCGTTGCAGATAAAGCTGCCCGAACTTCGCGATGTCTTCCGTGCGGATGCTCAGCCCGAAGCCGCCCATCGACACGCCCTGCTTGCTCGCCTCCCACGTGGGGTTCGCAATGCCGAGCGGATCGAACAACCGCGGTCGCAAATACTCCAGCACGGACTGCCCGGTCACCTTCTGCACGATGGCCGAGAGCATGTAGGTCGCGGGCGTGTTATAGACGAAGAACGTCCCCGGCTTGTGCGTCACCTGCAGCGAGAGGAATTTTTTCACGACGTTCTCCTCCCCGCCGTAGGGAAAATTCTGGAGGTCCTCGTTGTGATGTCCCGTGGACATGGTGAGCAAGTCGCGCACCCGCATCGCGCGGAGATTCGCGCTCGGTTTCTCCGGTGCCTCGTCTGGAAAAAACTTCAACACGAGATCCTCCACGTTCAGCTTCCCGTCCGCGACCGCGAGGCCGACCGCCGTCGAGGTGAAGCTCTTGCTCAGCGAAAACATCTGGTGCGGCTCCTCCGCCGCATACGGCGCCCACCAGCCCTCGGCGATGACGCTGCCGTGCCGCACGATCATCACGCTGTGCAGCGCGTCGATTTTTGCCTCGGCTTCGGCGATGAACCCGAGCAGCGCCGTGGACGACACGCCCTGTTTCTCCGGCGCGCTGCGCGGCAGATCGGTGCCACGCGCGAGCGCGCACAGCAAAACGGGAAACGCGAGGAGCAGACGGTGGAGTTTCATGCGGGGAAAATTTGCGGGCCGCACACGACGACGACGCAACGCCCAAGCAGGACGCAAGCCTCCCGGCACTTCAAGACCCGAGCTTATTCGGCGCGGCTTCGGGCACGTCGACTTTCGTCATGCCCACGTTGGAGACGGTCGTGATCGCCGTCTGACGGTCCAAGTATCGGGGGCATTGCCGCCGCTTTGGGCCCGCCGACACTGTCGGGCGATCGCCTTCTCGTCGTTCGCCTGCGGGCAAAAGCACGCCCCATCCCCCATCGCTCCGCCCCACCCATGAGACTCCTCTCGCTCTCGCGTTACGTCGCCGCTGGCATGCTCGCACTCGCCGCGGCTTTCGCTGTGGAACCCAGCCTCACGCTGAACGTCTGGCCTGGCCTCCCACCGGGCGACAAACCGAATCTCGGCGAGGAACAGCACGAGGCCGGTGTCATGATTCGCGGCACGGTCACGACTCCGACGCTCGCGGTGTATCGCCCCGCCAAGGAAAAGGACACCGGCGCCGCCGTCCTCATCTGTCCCGGTGGCGGATTCTTCCAGCTCTCGATGGGGCACGAAGGCGCCGATGTCGCGACGTGGCTCACGTCCATCGGCGTCACCGGCGTTGTTCTCAAATATCGCATTCCCCAGCGCGAAGGGATGGCACGCTCGCTGCCCTCCTCGCAGGACGCGCAACGCGCAATGAGCATCCTGCGCTCGAACGCATCCGCGTGGGGCCTCGATCCGCAGCGCATCGGGATTCTCGGTTTCTCCGCCGGCGGCCAGATCGCCGCGAATCTCATCACGGGTTTTGAGCGGCGGATGTATGACGCGATCGATGAAATTGACCGCGCGCCCACGCGGCCCGATTTCTCGATCATCATTTACCCGGGCGGCGTCCTCCAGCGGGGCACCGGCACCGAGCCGCCCGCGCTCAACCCGGAGATTCGCATCAGCAAGGAAACGCCGCCGACCTTCCTTGCGATCTCGCACGATGATCGCGGCGGCTCGGAGCAGGCCGTCTATCTTTATCTCGCGTTGAAGCGCTCCGGCGTCGCGGCCGAGCTGCACGTCTGGGGCGAGGGCGGCCACGGCTATGGCATCCGTCCCGGCACCGCTCCGCACACCACGTGGCCCGCGCGCGCGGCCGACTGGATGGCGTTTCGCGGTCTGCTGAAACCCACGCCCGCCACTTCGCGCCACGGCACCGCGCCGTAATTTCCCATGCGCCTCCGCTGCCTCCTGCCGTTCGTCCTCGCACTGCGCCTCGTCGCCCAGGACAAGTTCGCCGCCATCCCCGCCGGGCAAAAAACGTTCGTCGATCGCGGCGAGATTTCCGGCGCCGTGGCGCTGCTCGCCGACAAGGATCGCGTGCTGCACCTTTCCGCCGTCGGCGTCAGCGATCTCGCCACCGGCCGCACGCTGCGCACCGATGACATTTTCTGGATCGCCTCGATGACGAAGCCGATCGCCGCCGTCGCCCTCGGCCTGCTCGTCGATGATGCGCGGCTCACGTTCGACGATCCCGTGGAGAAATTCCTGCCGGAATTTCGCGGCCAGTGGGTCATCCAGGAAAGCACGGCCGAACGCCGCAGCCTCGTGAAAGCCACGCGGCCGATCACGTTGCGCGACGTGCTCACGCACACCAGCGGGCTCGCCGAATATCCCGCCACGCAGCCGCACTGGACCATTTCCGAGTTCGCGAAAGTCCTCGCGCGCGAGCCGCTGCGCTTCCAGCCCGGCACGCGCTGGGCCTACTCGACCGCGGGCATCGACGTGTTGGGCCGCGTTGTCGAGGTCGTAAGCGGCGCGTCATTCGCCGCGTTTCTCCAAAAGCGTCTCTTCGATCCGCTCGGGATGAAGGACACGACCTTCTGGCTGTCGCCGGAACAGGAAAAGCGTTTCGCGCACAACTACCGACCCGATGCGCAAACCGGCAAACTCGCCGAAACGCCCATCGCCTACCTCTACGGCGGCGCCACGACCGATCGCGCGCGGCCTGCGCTGGGCGGAGCCGGACTCTTTTCCACGGCCGCCGATGTCGCCCGTTTTTATCAGATGATGCTCAACGGCGGGGTCGCCAACGGCCGCCGCATCCTCTATGCCGGCACCGTCGCCGAGATGACGCGCAAGCAAACCGCCGACCTCCGCGCCCGCCCCGGCATGCCGTGGGGCCTGGGCTTCTGCGTCGTCGAAGATCCCGCGCAGCTTGAGGCCAACGCCTATTTCTCCCCCGGCACGTTCGGCCACGGCGGCGCCCACGGCACGCAAAGCTGGGCTGATCCCGTGCGCGGGCTCGCCTATGTTTACCTGATCCAGCGCGCCGGCATCCGCGGCAATCCCGACAACTCCGACATGCGCCGCGCCTATCAGGACGCGCTCGGCGCCGCCTTGAATATCTCTCCCGCCAACAAGAAATCCGCCACGGCCCCATGAAATTGAAACGCCTCCTCTTCGTCCTTTGCCTCACCGCGCCGCTCGCGGCCGAGGTGAAACTCGCCAGCCTGTTCACCGATCACATGGTGCTCCAGCGCGGGATGCCCGTCCCCGTCTGGGGCTGGGCCGATGCGGCCGCAACCGTCACCGTCGAGTTTGCCGGCCAGAGGAAATCTGCCGCCACCGGTGCCGATGGAAAATGGCGCGTCGCTCTCGACCCGCTCACCGCCAGCGCAGAGCCGCGCGACTTACTCGTCTCCTCCGTCAATCGAAAATCCGAAATCGCAAATCGAAAATTCACCGACGTGCTGGTCGGCGAGGTCTGGCTCGGCTCCGGCCAGTCGAACATGGA
>JANXSC010000216.1 GCA_025352845.1 Opitutaceae bacterium | reverse complement strand
GCCGTCGCGGGCCTCGCGCTGCTGGGCCGCAGTGTGCCGTCGATGGCCTCGCACGCCTACAGCCAGGAATATCTCCCGGGCCGCGAGACCGCGTGGCGCCGCGCCTTCATCGCCGCGCAACCCCGCGCCGACTACCTGATGATCGACAACGACTCGACACTCTGGGTCACGCACCGCGTTTCCTCGACGCCCACCGTCGTTGCCGTGAAACGCCGCGAAGACATCGCGTATCTCATGCGCAACCAGATCTACTCTGGCGTCTACGTTTTCCAGCGCCTCAAGATCGATCCGGAAAACAACACGCAGACGTTGCGCGACGGCGACGATCTCGGGCCGGAGTTCGTGCTCGAAACCGTCCGCGAGGAGCGACTCGAAGCACTCTCGATCACCCGCATCTCCCGCGTGACAGAAATCAAATCAGGCGACGCCACCATCAGCGCCCGCGCTCCGGTCGGCCACGCGCCGACGAAAAGCCGCGAGGAAATCGAGACGGCGCGCCGGCTCTTCATGGAAAATTACATGAAGCAACTGCCGTGACGCCGCAGGCGCTTCGTCAACCGCCGCCGGCGCATTGAACCATGGAAACCCCGGGCATTCGCGGCCTGCTCTCGCCGCGCGGCACGCGCCTCGCGCTCGCGCTTTTCGTAATCGCGGCCGTGCTCGCCGTCTGGCTCGGCTTCGTCGGCGTGTCGCCCCCGCGGGCCGAGAAGCTGATCGTGCAGGGCGGATATTTCTACATCCTCGCGGTGTTTGTGGCGTGGATTTTCTTCGGGGCGCGCGTTGCCGCGCCGCGCCGCGAAGTTTGGACCGCGTGGCTGCGCACGCCCGGGCTCGTGGGACTTTTTCTCGTGGCGGCGACGGCGTTTGCCGTGTGGACAGATGTCTTCGCGCACAAGGTCCTCTTCGACGAGTATGTGCTCGAAGGCACGGCGTGGCACATGCACCTCACCAAGGAGGTCGGCACGCCGCTCCGCGCCTACGATTTCTCCGGCACCTGGCTCACGATCGACACGTTTCTCGACAAACGGCCCTACTTTTTCGCGTTCCTTGTCTCGCTGTTGCACGACCTGATCGGCTTCCGATTGGAAAACGTTTTCGTCCTCAATGTAGCCCTCGCATTTCTCCTCCTCGCTGCGACCTACTGGCTCGTGCGCGCGATCACCGGCCGCGTCGCGCCCGGCTTGATCGCGGTGGCGCTGCTCGCGACGCTCCCGCTCTTCGGCCAAAACGCCACCGGCGCGAGCATGGAGCTGCTCAACCTTGCGATGATCGCCGGTGTGATGATCGCAGCGGTGCTCTACCTGCGCGCGCCGGGCGACGATCGGTTGTCGGTCCTCGTGCTCGGCACGATCCTGCTCGCGCAGACCCGCTATGAATCGGTGCTCTTCGTTTTTCCCGCCGCCGCCGTGATCGTGCTCGGCTGGTGGCGCGCGCGGCGCGTCCTGTTGCCGTGGCCCGCGCTGATCGCGCCGCTGCTGCTGGTGCCCTATGTCTGGCACGATCGGTTCGTCTCCACGAAACCGATCCTGTGGCAACTGCGCGAGGGCGAGGCGACGCGGTTTGCGTGGCACTATCTCGGCGGCAACCTCGAAGGCGCGCGCAATTTCATTTTTAGTATTTCACCGGCGCAGCCGAATTCGTTGTGGCTCGCGCTCGTGGGTCTGGCGGCGTTCGCGTGGGCGGCGCTGCGGCTCGGGCAACGCTGGCGGAGAAGTGAGCTTTCTCCGTTGGTGCGCGGAGCGGAATTTCCGGTCGCCGCTTTGTTCGCCCTCACGATCACGGCCAATCTCGCGATGCTCATGTTCTACTATTGGAGCCGGCTCGACGAACCGATCGCGTCGCGCTTCGCGCTGCCCCTCTGTTTCGTGTTTGCGCTCGGTGGCGGCTGGCTCGCGCACTCCGTGGGCCGCGTTTGGCAACCGGCCGCGCTCGCCGTCTCGGGCGGGCTCGCGGCGTGGGTGCTGTTGTTCGGCGCGCCGGCGTATGCCCACCAGTTTTACACCGCGCAAAACATGGTGATGCACGAGCTGAACTGGGAGCTGGAGCAGGTCAGCGCGCGCCAGCGGCCCGTGCTGCTGATCACGGCCAAGGCCACGCTGCCCTTCCTCCTCGAAAAAATTCCCGCGGTGAACACCGTGCTCGCCCGCGTGCGCTCGTCACAGATCGCCTGGCACATGAAGCAGGGCACGTTTCGCGAGGTGCTCGTCTCGCAGGTGCTGCGGCCGACGTCCGCGGAGGGCGACGCGATCGTCGATCCGGACGAGGAGTTGCCGGAGAACTTCCGCTTGGAAACGATCGCGGAGAAACGGTTTGGCGCGCGCTGGATCCGCATCAGCCGGGCGACGGAAATCTTGCCCGAGATACCCGTCGGCACCGCCGTCGTGCCGTAGGGTCAGCGCCGCTTGATCGCCGCCTCGATGAGGTCGTGATATTCCTTGGCGGTGCCGCCGACCGCGCCCTTGATCTCGGCAGCGCTTAAGCGGAAAACAAAAATCGAGTGCCCGATCACGGCGTCCGCCTGGCGCGCACGCAGGTAGTGACACAGCCGCGCGAAGCGGAGCGTCTCATAGCGTTTCCATATCGGCTTCCAGTCTTCAGCCGCGGGTGTGGCTGCGGGATTCGCTTGGTGTGCGAGCAACGCTGGTTCAAGGGCCCGCAGCTTTTGGAAATCGAGTTCCTGTTCCAGTGTCCACTCGCCGCGCACCGAGCTGTAAACGTGCTGCAGCATGGTTGCACTGATCGCATAGACGCCGGCCTCGAGCGCGTGCCATTTTCGTGGCACGCCGACTTCGGGCAGTGTGGGCAGAGCGGTCGCGCGGATGCCCTCGTAATCCGGATCGCCCGTGCCGAAGTAGGACACGAAGATTTTTTGGCCGCGCGCGTTTTGATCGAGCCATTGCTTGAGGCCGGGCAGATCCTGACCCCAGTCGAGCGAGCTGTCGACGAGGTGACGCCAGCCATTGCGCGAGCCGCCGACGATTTCGTTGAAGTAGGCGAGATAGTGCGGTCGCGCCTTATACGACTCGCTGACGTGCCACGCCAGTGCGCCCAAAATACACACCGCCGTGAGCGGACCGCGTCCATCAATCCGGCGGCCGAGCCAACCCGCGGCGATGAAGAGCACCGGATAGGTCGGCAGAATGTGACGATGCCCGATGTTGAGATGGCTCATGAGCGACGTCGCCCAATACACGGCAAACAACACGAGCAGTGGTGTGAACGGTCGCAGTCGCGTGAGCACCGCCGCCGCGCCATTTTTCGCCCTGCGCCGCGCGAGCGCCATCCCGCCCGCGATCGCCGTGCCGCCGACCAGCAGGAGCAGCGGCACCGTGGATTTGATCATGAAGGCGTAGGGGAAAAACGTCACCCAGCCGGTCACACCATATTCGCCACCCATGAACGCGCCGCGTGCCTTGGAAAACTGGAGCACGAACGTGAGCCCGTAGAGCCACGCTTCCGGCAGCACATGGTGATCGCGCAGCCACACGATGATGCTGCCCGGCGTGCCCATGCCGGGTAGAATCCATTCCCAGCCGTGATTGAAACTCGACCCGGCGGGCATGCCGGGCGCAAACGCACTGAAACGAAACCCGTAGAAAACCCAGATGATCGCCCACGTCACGAACACGTGAATCAGGGTCGAGCGGCCGAGGCGCAGGAGAGTTGTCCGCCAACCCGTGCGTCCGGCCTCGCCCGTGGCCCAGACCAGACTGATCAGCGCGAGCATCGGCGGCAGCAGGACGCAGGAAAATTTCGCGACGAAGGCCAAGCCGAGCGTCACCGCGCTGATCGCTGCCCACAATGCGCCCGGTTTCTCCAAGTGCCGCCACCACGCCCCGACCGAGGCGACGAAGAAAAACGTCATCACGACGTCTGACGTCGCCAGCGCGCCGTGCGCGAGAAACGTCGGCGAAAATACAAACAGCGCGAGGGACAGAAATCCGCCCCGCCACCCGAACAGTGCGCGCGACCAGAAGAACACCAGCAACCCTGTCGCCGCGCTCACCAGCGCGATCATCGCGCGGCCGAGCCAGAGCCACTTGTCGGCGGCGATGCCCTGCCGGTAGAAAAATTCGTGGCCGTAGTTCCACACATCGGCCGTGCGCCACGACTCGCGTGTCACCGGCGGCTGCGGCACGCCGGCGATCGTCATCGGTAGCGCGGCGAGCCGCTGCGGCAGGTTGCCGTTCTCCGGTTGGAGCCGGTAGTCGCCGCGCGTGTTGTAGGCCTGTCCCGCGACGAGGTGCGCAATCTCGTCCGACGTCATGCTCTTCTCGCCCGTCGCGGTGACGGCGAGCACCGCGTGCAGCAGCGCGAACAACACCGCGAGGGTGATGAGCCAGCCCGCGGAGGGTGTCAGCCGACGGCGCGGTGCGGGTGCCTCGGCCAT
Source organism: Opitutaceae bacterium (assembly GCA_025352845.1). Taxonomy (GTDB): domain Bacteria; phylum Verrucomicrobiota; class Verrucomicrobiia; order Opitutales; family Opitutaceae; genus ER46. Next base: position 10,098 of record JANXSC010000216.1, on the reverse strand, counting down.
GGCAGGTGAGGGCGCGTCCGGGCTCATGGTTTTTTGGCTTCAACCACACCGCTCCGCAGCGTCCAGTTACCGATCACCTCTTCCCGTGAGTTTGGCGGGAGCATGCGGCGGGCAATGCCCCAGTCCGTCCAGTCGTTGCGAAACGCCATCACGCGCAGCGCGGCCGGAAGATGATCGGCCGCCTGTTTCTCGGAAAGCGGCTTGCGCGCACTGAAGCGCACGTAGAGCCCGTCCTCGTCGTGATAGTAGCGGCCCTCGCTGTAGAGCGTGACGAGCGGATGCACCGGAAACCAAATCGCGCCGCGGTTCTGCGCGGCGAATTCCGCTGCCTGCCGGTAGTCCGCCGTCTGTGGCCGCAAGTGCAGCGCGGGCTCGTGCAGCACGCGGCTACTCGCGACGCCTGCGGCGATCACGGCGGCGGCTAGGCAAGCGGCCCAGAGTCGCCGAGCATTGGACTGGGCGGCAAAAAAAACTGTGAGCACCGCCGGCAGCCAAAGGACAAAACTGTGAATCGAGTTCGTCCAACCGCCGAGTTTCATCATGCCCGCAATCCCTAGTGGGAGCGCACAGAGCCATGCCAGTGCCGGCAGCAGCAGATTGGGTTTCGCGAACGCGCGCCGGAATAAAATCATTGCGATGGCGGGAAGGCCGAGTTCGAGCGCGAGTTCGGGTGCGACCATCGTGAGGCGCTGCCATGGAGCTGGCGCCCAACCGATGCCACTCGGCGTTTCCACGAGCGTGAACCACAGGCCTTGCCAGCCAAAGCTCGCGATCGCACCGCCGCCGATCACCGCGCCCGCCACGATGCAACGCAGCACGTGGCGCAAGGCGGACGCCCGGCCTGCGGTGCAACCCAGCCACACGACCTGCGCGAGTGGAATGCCGAGGGCGATCTGTTTGCACGCGACGGCTGCGGTCGCAGCGATGGCGGCGAGCCACAGCTCGCGCGAAGTTCGCGCCCGCACGAGCAGCAGGTTGCCAAGCAGCCCGCAGGCGACCGCGAGGTTGTCGGAGAAAAGCACCGAGTAGTGCAGCTCCGGCCAGAGCGCGAGGCAGAGCAAAAACGCACTCGTCCGTCCCACGGGCGAACGCGATCTGCCGTCCGCCGCCGGCCATGTGAAGCAGACCAGCGCCAGCGGCACGATGGTGAGCGCGACGTTAAGCCAAGCCGCGATCGTCAGCGCGCCCGCGGCGCTCGTTGCCCACGAGGCCGGCCAGAAAAAGAGCAGCGGCAGCGGCCCATACATCCACGTGCCGATCGTGCCGTCGGTCGCCGTCGGATAAACCGGCCAACCCTGCGAGAGCGCGATCGTCGGCGCGAGCCGCATGTCGTTCCACGGGATCGAGGGAAAGCGACAGATGCGGCTCCACAACCAGACGGCGAGCAGCACGCCCGCGACGATCAGTGCGAGCAGCGTGGCCAGCCGCACGGCGGGAAGCGCCGGGCGGTCCGACTCACTGGCGGGCTGCGAGGCGAGACTCATCCCGCGACCCGCCGCGCAATCGACAGGCGGCCAGCGCGGGCGCGGAGCGAAGGGGCGATCATCGCAGTGATTTTTTGCCGGGCCTTCGGAGAGTCGAGCGCATTCTCGGCGGCGCGGCTAGAGCGACGGGCTTTACCAGCTTTTGCACTTGGAGCGTGTCTCCGGGCGACACAACGTCCTCCTTCTTTTCCGCATGGACGCCGCCGAATACGCCAACATCGCCGCCCTCGAGGGCGAGCACTGGTATTATTCGGGCAAGCGCCGTTTCGTGCGGGAGTGGATTCAGCATGTGCGACCGCCGGTGCCGAGCGACCTATTGCTCGATTGCGGTGCGGGCACGGGACTTTTTGCCGAGGAAATGGCGCGGGATTGCCGCGTGATGGTGCTGGACGATCACGAGCAGGCGCTGCGCATTTTGCGCACCCGCTTTCGCTCCGAGCAGATCATCAGCCTGGCCGGCGATCGCGTGCCGCTGCCCGACGCGTCGCTGGAATATGTGACCGCGCTTGACGTCCTTGAGCACGTGCCCGACGACCGCGCGGTTGTGCAGGGTTTTCACCGGCTCCTGAAACCCGGCGGGCTCGCGGTGGTGACGGTGCCGGCGAGCAGGGCGCTGTGGAGCGACTGGGATGTCGCGCTGCACCACTTCCGACGCTACGATCGCGCGCAGTTGCGCGCGCTTTTTCCCGCGGGCGAGTGGGAAATCGTCCACGCCAACTACACCAACGTGCTCGTCTATCCCGCCGTCTGGGCCGTGCGCAAATGGCGCGCGTGGCGCGGCGCGGAAAAAAAACCGGCCGCCGCCGGCGCGACGCGGAGCGAAGACAAGATCCCGATCGCGCCGGTGAACGCGCTCTTGCGCGCTCAGTTTGTGTGGCTCGCGCAATGGCGCGTGCCGTTTCCATTCGGCGTGAGTCTCGTGCTCGTCGCGCGGCGCCGCGGCTAATTACTGAGCCTCGAAAATAGCGTGGTGCGGGCGCTTGAAAGTAGGGCGGGCTTCAGTCCGCTTTTCAGGGTGCCGAAGGCGGGCTGAAGCCCGCCCTACCCCGGAGTTTCGCGTCACCGTATTTTGCGAGCCTGATTACGGCGCGACTCGTGCCAGTGCGACCTCGTGGCCGTCCGCATCGCGCACGACGATCGTGGCGCCGCCGACGATGGGGCCGAAGCGCTCGCGCTCGAAATAGACGGACAGAATCACCGGGCCGGAAATTGCCGGCGGCCAGTGCGCGGCGTGCGCGGCCGCAATCGGTTCGCCGCGCGTGTTTGCGGAGGAGAGTTCGAGGCGGGCGTTGCTGGCATTCAGCGCCGCCGGGCCCTTCGAGCCGAGGGTCGAAATCTCGATGCTCGCGATCGCGGCGCGCGGCGGCACGAGCAGGGAAAAACGCAACAGCGTGCTCTCGGTCCCGGGTTTCGCATCGGCGGCCGGCGCGAGCGTAAGCAACTCCGCGACGAGAAACGGCGCGATCTTGCGCCCGCGGCGCACGCGCAGCTCGACGTCGTCGAATGCAAACGCCGGCGCAAAATTCTGCGTGATGTAGTCGTAGAGAATTCCTTTTGGCGCGAGGTTACGGTCCGCCAGAAACTTCACGTGCCCCGGCTGCGCGATCACGCACGCGCGCGGGTGGGCTTCGAGTTCCCGGATGATCGCCTGCTGCTGCGTCGCGTCGAGGAGCGAGAACCAGTGGGTGACGTTGGCGTGCGTCGGTGTCGGCACGCCGGTCCAGATGTTGAAGCTGAACGTGCCGGGCAGGGAGAACAGCACGTCGGCGTGCGCGACGGCGTTGTGCGCAAGCACGCGGAAGAGCGCCGCGGAATTATCCGGCAGGCGAATCGCCTCCGCGCCGGGCAACCCGAGGCTCTGGCCGCCGGGATAGCGCGTCGCGATCTGCGCGAAGCTCCAACTTGTTGCTCCGGAAAAAACGACGAGCCCGACGCTCGCCACGAACGCGGTGCGGGGTGCCGCGAACCATTTCGCCGGGGCGCGGCGCGCGAGCCAGGTCGCCGCCTCCCACGCGCCGAGTGCCGCGAGCGGAATCACGAGCACCGTGCCCCACGCGATTTGGCTGCCGGGCACGGGGAAGACGTGCAGGCTTTGCCCGAGCAGCAGGAGCGCGAGCCACGCACGCGCGTGGACTTTCGCCGGATCCTCTCCGGCGAGCGGCCACGCAAACAACCACAGGCAGGGCAGGGCGCAGCCAAACGCCAAATAATCCGGTCGCACCGCCGGGTAGCGCGCGATGTTCACCGCCAGCACCACCGCCGCGATTAACCGCAGCGTCGCGACCGCGACATCGACGGCCGCTACGCCGCGGCGTTTCAGCCACCATGCCGCACCACACAAAACCGCGGACACCACCGCAATCGCTCCGATGCCCGGCGGCCAGACGAAGTTTAGACTGAAGCTGACCGGATGTTTGATGGGCCCGAGCAGTATTCCTTCCAACAAATCGGTCGGTGACGTGCCACGCAGGATCACGATGGCGAGGACAACCGCGGCGGTGACGAGCGCCGCCGCGAGCCCGATGCCGAGCGTGCGCCAATTCACGCGGCCGGTGGCTCCGCGAGAGGTTGCGACGGCGAGCGCGACCGCGGAGCAACCGAAGACGATTGCAAAATCGCGCACCCACGGCGTGCCGAGCAGCGAGCGCATCAGGCCGAGCGGCAGCGCGACGCCCGCGATGCCGACCAGCACCGGCGCCCAACGCCGCAGCGTCTCGGAGCGATGATGTAGCAACCACCACGCGATCGCCGAGAACGCGGCGAAGATCCCGACGTTGATTTTCGTGAGCAACAGCGCCGCCGTCACCACTCCGACCAAGATTCCCCACTGCGTCCATGCACCGCGCTCGATCCAGCGGTAGCCGAGCCACGCGAGCAGCGCGGTCAGAAAGACGATGAGCCCGCCGGGGTGCGACGGCTCGCTCGCCATCACCCAGAGATAAACGAAAACCGCGACGAGCACGGCAAGCCGCAGCGCCAGACTGCGCGTCACCTGTCCGACGAGCGCGACACTCAACCATGCCGTGCCCGCCCATGCGCCAATCGTGATTATGCGACCGATCGTGTGCGTGAGCGGCACGCCGAGGAGTTGCAACGCGTAGTAGGAGACGAAGGGAAACGGCCCATATTGCGTGTAAACATCACGGTAGAGCCCGCCGTGCTCCGCGAAATTCCGCAGCGAAAGCAGCACGTAGCCCTCGTCGTCGTAGAACATGAACGTGCTGAACATCACCATCGCCGCCGCCGCCACGAGGGCGATCGAGGCGAGGGTCAGGACCATTGTGTCCGGCTGGAGTCGCCGGATTTTCGCGGGCGTCTCGCTCACGCGCCGGGGCCGCGCTCGCCGGCGGCGCGATGGCGCGCGGCCGGTTTTACGATGTAGTTCGGGCGGCGCTTCACCTCGTCGTAGATGCGCCCGAGGTATTCGCCGAGCACGCCGATCCCGATGAGTTGCACCCCGCCGATGAAGAGCACGAGCGTGACGAGCGTGGTGTAGCCGGTCGGCGCCGTCTCGATGCCGAGGATCCGCCGCATGGCGTAAAATATGGCCGCGGCAAAACCCGTGTTCGCGATGATGATGCCGGAGAACGTGAGCAGGCGCAGCGGCAGGCGGGAGAAGCTGAAGAGCCCATCGAGCGCGTAACGCATCAGATGGTGGAAAGTCTGCTGCGGCTCGCCGGCCGCGCGCGCCTTGCGATCATAGGGCACATCGGCCGTCTGGAAGCCGATCCACGCCCGCAGGCCGGGAAAGAAACGGTTGTTCTCAGGCAGGGAGTTGAAGGCCGCGAGCGCATCGCGCCCGAGCAGGCCGAAGGTCCCGGTGTTGGGCTCGATGGGATAGTCGATGAGCTTGCCGAACAGCGCGTGGAACGCGTCGAAGCCGACGCGCCGCAGCCCGGTTTCCTGGCGCGAGCGCCGGACCGCGCGCACGACTTCCGCGCCTCCTCGCCACGCGGCGACCAGATCCGGAATCACCTCTGGCGGATCCTGCAGATCGGCGTCCATCGTGATCACGGCATCGGCGGGCGCGGCGCGCGCGAGGCCGGCGGTGAGGGCGCTTTGAAAACCGAAATTGCGCGAGAGCTCCACGAGCTCGAAGCGTGGATCGCGCGCGGCCTGCGCGCGCACGAGATCCGCCGTGCGATCGCGGCTGCCATCATCGACGAGGATCGCGCGCCACGTGCAGCCGGGATTGGCGGCGAAGACCGCCGTGAGCCGCGCGAACAACTCGGGCAGCACGGCCTCCTCGTTGAACACGGGGGTGACGACGGCGATGGCGGGCGGAGGCACGGGAGAAAAAGAGAGGCAGACCGCGCGGCCACGCAACGCCGTTCTACGCGATCTCGGCGCGGCGGCGCTTCGCGCGATACAGCGCCAGTGCGAGGACGAGCGCGAGGAGCGCGAGGATGGCGGCTTCGTGCGCGGCAAAGGCATCGCCGAAAAAAGTCCACTGGCCCTGCAGTTTGGCGCGGAGATTCAGTTGCGCAATGGGCGTGTAGCTTGCGAGCGTCTGTGCGGAGGTGCGGCCGGGCGCGTGCCATTGGTCGAGCAGGAAGCTCTGGACGCCGAAATGCAGCGCAATTCCGCAAACGAAATCGAGCGCCGCTCCGGCGACAATCAGCCGCCGCCAGCCGCAGCCGAGCGTCTCCCACCACGCGGCGAGCAGCGCGAGACCGGCGAGCACGAGCGGTTGCAGGCAGATGTGCGTGATCCCCCACGTGTCGCGCGCGCCGTGCACGCCGATGCCGAGCACCACCGTGGCGCTGAGCGCGGCGATCCAGCCGAGGCGTTTGCCGGCCGGCGTTTCCTGGCCGCCGCGAACAAGGACAACGAGGATCACCAGCCACGCGGCGCAGCCGAAGGCGAAGAAGAGGTTCAGCTGGTAGAGCTGGAAAAACCAATCGCGCCACCAGCCCCACGGGCTCGACTGCGCGATGAAGCCCGAGTCGGTGGTGCGGAGGAAATGCGGCACGAGGGAATCGCGAATGTTCAACCCACTCACGGTCAGTTGCGCTCCGACGCTCGGCGCGGTCTCGGTGACGCTCGTGTTGGTGAGAAACGTCCCACGCACGCCATACGCCGCGAGCGCCCAACCGAACCACGCCGCGAGCACGGCCGTGCCGGTCGCGAACGCGGTGGCAGTCTCGCGCCACCACGGTGCCTCGAAACGGCGCCCGGCCCCGCGCACGATCCACGCGCCCGCGATGACGACCGCATATGGCCCGGCCGAGTAATGCGTGAGCAGCGCGGCCGCGAGCGTGACGGCACACCACACGCCGGCGGAGCGCGATGCCGTTTCACCGGCGCGCAGAAAATAATGCACGGCGGCGAGCGTGAAAAATGCCGCGGGCAGCTTTGTCCACGCAAAGGTCGCGTTCTGCACGAACATCGGGCTCACCATGAACAGCACGGCGAGCAGCGCGGTGGACGTTCGCCCGCCAAAACGCCGTGCGAGCAGCGCCGCCGGCAGAAACGCGAGCGTGCCCAGCACGGTCGTCGCGAGCTGGTAGTGCGCGAAATCGATCCGCGTTACCGCCATCAGCGCGCCGGTCACGATGTTCGCCAGCGGCGGCCGCGAGGTGAGGGGATCGAAGCCGTTGAAGAGGATGTCGCGCGGCCCGTGCTCGAGGAAAAAAATCGTGCGCTGCCAGTGGCCGAACCAATCGCCCGTCCAGCCCCCGCCGGAATAGCTGACCACGAGCGCGAGCCAACCGACGCACCACAAAGTCACGATCAGCTGCGCCCCGACGAGATCGCGCACCTCGGCGTCGCGCCATGCTGCAACCAGCGAACGCCGCGAAGACCCAAGCCCAATCACGGCCGTGATCGGCAGAAACCAGAGCGCGACCTTCGGCAGGGCGCAGATGTAGACGACCCACGCGAAAGCAAACACGCCCAGCAGCGACAGCACCGCGCTCGCGAGCAGTTTCTCGGAACCCCACCACTGGAGCTGCGCCACCACGGGCCACGCGAGCCCGACCGCGACCACAAGGTAGAGCAAGACCGAGCCAAAGGTGTCCGCGACCATCATGGCGCCGGTCCGCAGCGCTCAGCGCAGCAGGTTGTATTTGAAGATCGCCCAGAGCGCGCGGAAGCCGTCGCGCCAGCCGATCTTTTTTCCCTCGGCGTAGGTGCGGCCGTAGTAGCCGATGCCGACCTCGTAGATCACGACGCCGAGCTTCGCTACCTTGGCGGTGATCTCGGGTTCGAAGCCGAAGCGGTTTTCCTCGATCGTGATCTTCTGGAGCACCTCGCGGCGGAACATTTTGTAGCAGGTCTCCATGTCCGTGAGGTTGATGTTGGTCCCCATGTTTGAGAGCAGCGTGAGGAATTTGTTGCCGACCATGTGCCAGAAATAGACGACGCGGTGCGCATCCGCGCCCATGAAACGCGAGCCGAAGACCACGTCGGCCTTGCCGTCGACGATGGGCTTCATCAGGCGCGTATATTCCTGCGGGTCATATTCGAGGTCGGCATCCTGCACGACGACGATGTCGCCCGTCGCGGCGGCGAAACCCGTGCGCAGCGCGGCGCCTTTGCCCTGGTTGATCTCGTGGTAGAGAATCTTGTCCACGAGCGGCGCGATCTGCGTGCGGAGGAGGTCGCGCGTGCCGTCGCGCGAACAGTCGTCCACGATGATGATCTCCTTGTCGGCGATGGGCGCGGCCCGCACGCGGTCGACGATCGTGCGGATCGTCTTGGCCTCGTTATAGCAGGGGATGACGATGGAGAGTTTCATGCGGGCGAAAGCGGCACGGTAGGCCGCGCGGAGGTGAACGGAAGCCGATTTTCTGACCGAACGTGTGAAACGGTTAGCCAAAGGTTGACGGGCCGTGGCGTTGACCTGCGCGCGGTGTTGCCGGGAGACTGCCGCGCCGCATGCCATCCAGCGACAACCTCCCCGCGTTTCTCCGCCGCCGCCTGGCGGGGCGCGAGACGTTGCGCCGTGTGATCGGAAATTCGTTCTGGCTTTTCTGCGATCAAATCCTGCGGATGGCGGCGGGCCTGCTCGTGGGCGTGTGGATGGCGCGCCATCTCGGCCCGGAAAATTTCGGCTGGCTCAACTACGCGCTTGCGACCGTCGGCGTCGTGGGCTCGCTCACCTCGCTCGGCATCGGGCCGATTGTCGTGCGTGAGTTGGTGCGCGCGCCGACTGAGAATGTGGGCTGGATCGGCACGGCGCTGTTGCTGCGGGCGATGGGCGCGGCGGTTGGTTTTCTCGCGTGTGTGGTGCTCGCGGCGAGGCAATCAGCGCCGGCCAGCTCGCTCGTCGTGATCGTGGCGGCGGGGATGATTCTTCAAATCCCCGATGTGGCGGACCTGCTTTTCCAGGCGCGTGGCGAATCAAAAATCTCGGCGTGGGTGCGGATGGCGGCATGCGTGCTCGCGAATCTGCTAAAGGTCGCGCTGATTCTCGCCGGGGCTCCGCTCGCGGCGTTTGCGGCGGCGGGGGTGGCGGAGCTGGCCGTGGCTGCGATGGGGTGGTGGTGGGCGGCGCGCCGCGCGGGTTGTCCGCTGTCGCCGTGGCGCGCGGAGCGCGGGCGCATCGGTGCCCTGCTGCGGGAGAGCTGGCCGCTTACCATTTCAGGTTTCGCGATCTCGACGCAGGCGTATGCCGATCAGCTCGTGCTCGGGCTGATGCTCGGCGGCGAGGAGCTCGGGCAATATGCCGCGGCGCTGCGGATCGTGAGCGTGTTCGCGTTTGTGCCGATGGTCGTGCAAACCGTCGCCGCGCCGGAGATCACGCGGGCGAAGCGCGACAACGAAACGCTTTACCAGCGCCGCCTGCACAGCCTTTATCGGCTGATGTTCGGAATTTTTGCGATCACGGCGGTCCCGTTGATCCTATTCGGGCCGTGGGCGACGCGGCTGCTCTACGGCGCGTCGTATGCGGGCGCGGCGGCGTTGATTCCGTGGCTGGCATTCCGTCTCTTCTTCACGAACTACGGCGTGGCGCGGAGCATTTTTATCACGAACGAAGGCCTGTTCCGTTTCGCCCTCCTCACCTCGGTCGCGGGCGCGGTGCTCAATCTCGCGCTCAATCTCGCGCTCGTGCCGCACTGGGGCGCGCGCGGTGCAATCGCGGCGTCGCTGGCGTCTTTTGCGCTGACGATTTTCGGGCTCGAAGTTTTCGAGCCGCACGCGCGGAAAAACCTGCGCCTGATGCTGCGCGCGATCGCGCGGCCGTGGCGCGCGGATGCCACCGGGTAATTTATGGGACTGTATCGCATGGGTCCGCCGGAGGAGTTGATTCTCGCCCTGCAACGCGCGCGGGACATTCGCGACTTCGTCGAGACCGGCACCTACCGCGGCGACACCGCGGCGTGGGCCGCGCGGCACTTCGCGCGCGTCGCCACGATCGAGCTCTCGCCGGAGTATCACGCGGCGGCGACCGCGCGATTTCGCGCCCAGCCGCAGGTGCGCGTGCTGCTCGGCGATTCCGGCGCGATGCTGCGCCAGGTCGCGGCGGAGTTGCCGGGACCGGCGATTTTCTGGCTCGATGCGCACTGGAGCGGGCTCGACACCGCCGGTCGCGAGACGGAGTGCCCGCTGCTGGCCGAGCTCGCGATCCTTAACGCCGCGCCGGTTACGCACACGCTGCTGGTCGACGACG
>JANXSC010000202.1 GCA_025352845.1 Opitutaceae bacterium | reverse complement strand
GGCGTTGCTGAAGTGCTGGCGAAGATGAAAGAGGTGTTCGCGAGCCTCTACAACGACCGTGCCATCAGCTATCGCGTGCACAAGGGCTACACCCATGCCGACGTCGCGCTCTCGGCCGGCGTGCAGCGCATGGTGCGCTCGGACCTCGCGTGCTCGGGCGTGATTTTCACCATCGATACGGAGAGCGGCTTCGGCGACGCTGTGCTCATCAGCGCCGGCTACGGTCTGGGCGAAAATATGGTGCAGGGCTCCGTGACACCGGACGAAGACACCGTGTTCAAGCCGGCGCTGAAGACCGGCTTCCGGCCGCTCCTGCAACGGACGGTGGGCAGCAAGGAATTCAAACTCATCTACGACACCGGCGGCAGTAGGATGGTGCAGAACGTGCCCGTCGCGCCCGCCGACCATGCGAAGGTTGCACTCACCGACGACGAGGTGCTGCAGCTCGCGCGCTGGGGCTGCATCGTCTAGGACCGCTACTCCGCCAAGTGCGGCCGACCCGTGCCGATGGATCTGGAGTGGGCCAAGGATGGGATCACGGGCGAGCTGTTTATCGTGCAGGCGCGACCCGAGACCGTGCCGTCGCGCAAGGATCCCGACGTGGTGGAAACCTACCAGTTAAAGCGGCGCAGCGCCGTGCTCGTCCCCGGGTGCAGCGTTGGCGAAAAAATCGCGACCGGGCGGGTGCGCGTGATCCAGAGCGCGCAGTTCCTCGTCGAGCACGGGATCGACGGCATCTCGCTGAATCCCGACACCGTGCGGAAGACCACGCGGGCGATTCTGGAGAAGGAACAGTCGCTGAAATTGACCGAGATCTCACGGGCAATGTAAATTCGACCGAGCTTCAACATCGGGTCTGCGCTCGTCGTCGGCGCGGGCGTCCGGCCGGAAGGAGTTTCTGCCGATCGGAGTAGCGCCCGATTGTGATCAAAAGGTCACCCGGACCACGTGCTTCGCGCAACGGTGGATGAGCCGACGGCTGTCGTGCCGCGAACGCTTCACAACAAACGCTGGGCTTTTGTCAGAAGATGCGTAACTACCTCTCCCGCGATGTGTCACTCTGTGGTGGTCCTCTCATCCTCAGCCCCCAATTTGACAACTATCATGACACTAAGATCCAGCCGATCGATGTTCGCGACTGCCATGGTCGGCGTGCTCGCTTCGCTCGCAGATGCGGGTGACTTCATTGCCAAGGTGACCGGGTGAAACTCGCCGCCTGCCGACGAGGTTGCGGTGGGCGATTGTCTCGGACTCTTGAGCGATGAAAGCGCCGACCGCAGTTCGCGAGGGGATAGTGGGGAGTTCCTGTCAGTCCAAATCATGAAAACCGACACGTCGCGCAAACTGGAAAACGCCCTCATTTCGTTGAGTCTATCGCCCGGGAAAAAATCGTGATGCGCGATTCCACCCCAAAACCATGGCATCAGGTCCACACCGCCGAGGTCTTGCGGTTGTTGGGAGTCGAAGTGGCGAAGGGACTCGCCGACGATGACGTGGCGCGCCGGCAAAAGGAGTTCGGTCCGAACCGCGTCACCGCCCGGCGCGGCACGCCGGCGTGGTTGAAGTTTCTCCGGCAGTTCAACCAACCGCTCGTTTACATCCTGCTCGTCGCGGTCGGCGTGACGGCGTCTCTTGGCGAATGGGTGGATTCGTCGGTCATCCTCGGCGTCGTGCTGGTCAACGCGTTCTTCGGTTTCCTTCAGGAGGCCAAGGCCGAAAAGGCCATCGAGGCGCTCGCCCGCATGATCGTCACTGAAATCACCGTGCGCCGCGGCGGTCGCACGCAGCGCGTCCACTCCGAGGGACTCGTGCCCGGCGACGTGGTGCTGCTTCAGGCGGGCGACCGCGTGCCCGCCGATTTGCGGCTCGTGCAGATGAAGAGTTTGCAAGTGGATGAATCCGCCCTCACCGGCGAATCCGTCCCCGTCCACAAGCACACCGACGCGCTCGCGCTCGACACGGTGCTCGCCGACCGCCGCAATCTGGCCTTCGCCGGCACGCTCGTCACCGCCGGGCAGGCTGAGGCCGTCGTCTGGGCCACGGGCGACCGCACGGAAACGGGGAACATCGCGCGGCTCATCTCCTCGGCGGTGGAACTCTCCACGCCGCTCACGAAAAAAATCGCGCAGTTCAGCCGGCTGGTGCTGTGGGTTATCCTCGGACTGGCGGCGACGGCGTTTGTCGTTGGCGTCGCGCGCGGCGAAAAGGCGGTGGACATGTTCATGGCCGCCGTCGCGCTGGCGGTCGGCGCGATTCCCGAGGGGCTGCCCGCCGCCGTGACGGTCGTGCTGGCCATCGGCGTGTCGCGCATGGCGAAGCGAAAAGCCATCATCCGCAGACTCCCCGCCGTCGAAACGCTCGGCAGCACGACGGTCATTTGCTCTGACAAGACCGGCACGTTGACCGAAAATCAAATGACGGTGCGTGAGATTTTCGCGGGCGGAAAAATATTTGCCGTCACCGGCGGCGGTTATGAGCCGAAAGGTGAGATCCAAATCGGTGCCGCGCGGGTGAACCTGCCCGATCATCCCGCGCTCGCCGAGTGCCTGCGCGCGGGCGTGCTCTGCAACGATTCTCAACTCGTGCGCGACGAAGGCGGCCGCCCGAAGGTGCAGGGCGATCCGACAGAGGCCGCGCTTCTCGTCGCCGCCGAGAAGGGCGGTCTGCTCCACGCCGAGACGCACAAGGAATCGCCGCTCGTCGATGTGATTCCGTTTGAGTCCGAGCACATGTTTCGCGCCACGCTCCACGACGCTCGCGCCGGCGGCCGGGTGATTTACAAGGTGGGCGCGGTGGAGCGACTGCTCGACCGCTGCGCCGACGCGCTCGATGAACACGGCAAGAATGTTCCGCTCGACAAAGCAGCCGTGCATCGCGCCGTGGAGCAGATGGCCGAGCGCGGATTGCGCGTGCTCGCGTTCGCCCGGCGACAGGTGGACGCCAGCCACGCGAAGCTCGAACACAGCCACGTGGCGGAGGGCCTGACGTTCCTCGGGTTGCAGGGCATGATTGATCCGCCGCGGCCCGAAGCCATCGAATCCGTGCGCCGCTGTCAGGAAGCCGGCATCGCCGTGAAGATGATCACCGGCGACCATCTCATCACCGCCCGCGCCATCGCGGGACAAGTCGGGTTGAAAGGCTGCGAGAAGGACGGGAAACTCGTCGCGCTCTCCGGCCATGAACTGGAAAAAATTTCCGACGCGGAGTTGCCCGAAGTGGCCCAGCGCACCGCTGTCTTCGCCCGCGTCGCGCCCGAACAAAAACTCCGCCTCGTCCGTGCGCTCCAGTCGCGCGGACACATCGTGGCGATGACGGGCGACGGCGTGAACGACGCCCCCGCGCTCAAGCAGGCCGACATCGGCGTGGCGATGGGCATCAGCGGCACGGCCGTCGCGAAAGGCGCGGCGGCGATGGTGCTGATGGATGACAACTTCGCGAGCATCGAGGCGGCAGTCGAGGAAGGCCGGGGCGTCTTCGACAATCTCACCAAGTTTATCGTGTGGATTCTGCCGACCAATCTGGGCGAAGCACTCCTGCTCATCACGGCGATTTTCACCGGCCTGCCTCTGCCCGCGCTGCCGCTGCAACTGCTCTGGATCAATCTCACCGACACGGTGCTCGGCCTGCCCCTGACCTTCGAGCCGAAGGAAGCCGACCTGATGCGCCGTCCGCCGCGCCACCCCAGGCAGCCGTTGCTGACGCGTCCGCTCGTGCTGCGCACGGCCCTCGTATCGCTCATCATGGTCGCGGGCGGGCTGGGTCTGTTCCTGTGGGAACTGCGCGTCGCGGATGCCGGACTGGCGGCGGCGCGCACCGTGGTGGTCAACGTCATCGTGCTCATCGAGGCGCTTTACCTCTTCAACTGCCGCTCGCTCACCCACTCGGTGTTTAGTCTCGGATTCTTCACGAACCGTTGGGCCGTTGGTGGCGCGGTCGCGATGGTCGCGGCGCAACTGCTCTTCACCTACGCGCCGTTCATGAACCAACTTTTCCACAGCGTGCCGATTGGCGGCGCGTCCTGGTTGCGCATCCTCGGCGTTGCGGGCGTGGTGTTCGTCGTGGTGGAAGTCGAGAAGTGGCTGCGGCACGGACGTGGGCGCGGCGACAACCAGGGGGATGCCACGATGAGCGCGACCGAAGAGGGCCGCCCGAAGCCCAACGATTTTTCAAGTGCCGCGGCAAAACCAGCCGCTGCGCGCCCTGCTGCGACACGATGAATAGCCTGACCCACCTGCAAACGCTTTCGTCCCGCTGGCAGGCCTGGATGGCCGGCCGCCCGCGTCCGCACCCCCGCGCGGGCGATCCGCCGCTGCGGGCCGAGCTATTCAGTGTCGAACAACTCGCGCGCCATGCCAAGGCGCTGGCCGCGGAGCACGCGATCGCGCCGCAGGACAGCGCCAATCACCTGCTCGCCCGGTTGGATGAAAACGAACAGACGCTGCGCGCCTTCAATCGCGCGACCCTCGCCGTCGATCCCAGCCGGCGCATCACGCCCGCCGCGGAATGGCTGCTGGATAATTTTTATCTGATCGAAGAGCAGATCCAGATGGCCCGGCGCCATCTGCCCAAGGGCTACAGCCGGGAGCTGCCGCGGCTGTTGCACGGTCCGTCCGCCGGGCTGCCCCGCGTTTACGACATCGTGCTCGAACTCATCACGCGCGTGGATGCGCAGATTGATGCCGGGCTGCTCAGCGCCTTTGTCGCCGCCTACCAGACGGTGCATACGTTGAAACTGGGTGAGTTGTGGGCGATTCCCATTATGTTGCGCCTGGGGCTGATTGAAAATCTCCAGCGCGTCGCCACGCGGCTGACCATCGCGCGCGCGGACCGCGACCTCGCGGATTTCTGGGTGGATCGCCTGCAGGAGATCGCGGAGCGCCATCCGTCGCAGCTGGTGGTGGTCGTGGCGGACATGGCGGAGGCCGAGCTGCCCGTCTCCAGTTCGTTCGTGGCGGAATTTTGTCAGCGGCTCTCGCGCCACAGTCCGGTGCTGCATCTGGCGCGCGAGTGGCTGGAACAGCGGCTTGTCGAACAAGGGTTGTCCACGGAACAACTGATCCATTTGGAGACCCAGAGCCAGGCGGCCGATCAGGTTTCCGTCAGCCACAGCATTGCCAGTCTCCGTTTCCTGAGCGCGATGGATTGGAAGGAATTCGTGGAGACCCTGAGTCTGGTCGAGGCGACGTTGCGCGCCGATCCGGCCGGCGTTTACAGCGCCATGGATTTTGCGACGCGCGATCGCTACCGCCATGCCGTGGAGTTTCTGGCCCGCCACAGCGGACTGGCGGAGGCGGAGATCGCGCGCCACGCGATTCGACTCGCCGCGGACAATGCCCGGCAAAAGAGCCGCGAAGACCGGACCGCCCATGTGGGTTTCTTCCTGATCGACAAAGGCCGGCCCCTGCTGGAGCGCGTGGCGAAGGTGCGCTGCCCGTGGCGCCTGCTTGCCGAGCGCGGCATCCGCCGTTTCCCGCTCACGTTTTATGCGGGCGGGATCGGGGGTATCACGCTGCTCGCGACGCTCGGCTTCATGTCGCAGGCGCGGGCGCTTGAGGTGCAGGGATGGAAATATATTTTCACCTCGGTAGTTTTTCTTCTCTGTGCCAGCCAGCTGGCTGTGGCCCTGATGAACTGGCTGTCCACGCTGCTGGTGAAACCCCGCCTGCTCCCGCGACTGGATTACACCGCGGGCATTCCGGCCGATCACCGCACGATGGTGGTCGTGCCAACGATGCTCACGAGCGCGCGCGGCGTGGATCGCCTTCTCGAGACGCTGGAGATTCACTATCTCGCAAACCGGGATCCGCATCTTCACTTCGCGCTGCTGACGGATTTCCGCGACGCGCCGGCGGAGGTGCAACCGCCCGACCACGCGTTGCTGCAGCGGGCCCGCGCCGGCGTCGAGACGCTGAATCGCAAGTATGCCCCCGCGGCGCAGAATCTGTTTTTCCTCCTGCACCGGCCGCGCCGCTGGAATCCCGGCGAAGACCTGTGGATGGGCTATGAACGCAAGCGCGGAAAACTCGCGGAGTTCAACGCCCTGCTCCGCGGCGGCGCCCAGGATCGTTTTTCCGAGGTGGTGGGCGATACGGCCATCCTGCCGGCGATCAAATATGTCATCACGCTGGACACCGACACGCAGCTGCCGCGCGAGGCCGCGCGCCAGCTGGTTGGCACCATGGCCCATCGGTTGAACCATCCGGAGTTCGACGCCGACCGCGGAATCGTCACCGAAGGCTACGGCATCCTGCAACCACGCGTCGGCGTGAGTCTGCCGAGTTCGCGCCGCTCGTGGTTCGTGCGGCTGTTTGGCGGCGAGGCCGGCATCGATCCTTACACCCGCGCGGTGTCGGACGTGTATCAGGATGTTTTTTTGGAAGGCTCGTTTATCGGCAAAGGGATTTACGATGTGGATGCTTTCGAGCGGGCGATGGCCGGGCGCTTTCCGGAAAATACCGTGCTCAGCCACGATTTGCTGGAGGCGTGCCATGCCCGCTCCGCCCTCGTGAGCGACGTCGAGTTCTACGAGGAATATCCCTCGCGCTACAACGTGGACATCGACCGGCGTCACCGTTGGATTCGTGGCGACTGGCAGGCCACGCAGTGGCTCATGCCGCGGGTTCCGGGCGCCGATGCGCGGCGCATCGCCAATCCGCTTTCCGGACTCTCGCAGTGGAAGCTGTTCGACAATCTCCGGCGCAGTCTCGTCCCGATGGCGCTGCTGCTCTTTGTGCTCGGCAACTGGCTGCTCCTGCCGGCCCTCAGCGCTCTGGGCACGTTGCTCCTGCTGACAATCCTCGGGTTCACGGGATTGCTATCCTCACTCACGAATGGATTTTCCAAGCCGGCCGATCTGCCGTGGGCGATGCATCTGCGGAGTGTGGCCGCCGCGGGCGTCCGCCAGCTCGGCCAGATTTTTCTCACGCTGGCGTTTCTCCCCTACGATGCCTTCATCAGCCTCGACGCTATCGGACGGACGTTGCTGCGCGTGCTGGTCACGCACAAACGACTCCTCGAATGGCAGCCGTCGGCCGATTCCGAACGAACCGCCAGCGCCGACCTCGCCGCCTTTTACCGCACGATGTGGATCACGCCGGTCGTCGCACTTCTGAGCGGAGGGATGGTCGTCGCGCTCCAACCCGCGCAACTTCCCCTCGCGTTGCCGCTGCTGGGCTTCTGGCTCGCGGCCCCGTGGATCGCCTGGTGGATCAGCCAGCCCATCGTATCGGTGACTCCGGATTTGACGGGGCGGCAACGGACCTTTCTGCGCCACACCGCGCGCAGGACCTGGTATTTTTTCGAGACCTTCGTCACCGCCGCGGAGAACTGGCTACCGCCGGATAATTTTCAGGAAACGCCCGTCCCCACCATCGCTTCGCGGACTTCGCCCACGAACATGGGTCTCGCACTGCTCGCGAATCTCGCGGCGCGGGACTTCGGGTATCTGTCGGTGGGCGGCTTGATTCGCCGCACGCACGACGCCCTCGCCACGATGGCGCGGCTCGAGCGGCATCGCGGGCACTTCTACAACTGGTATGAGACGCGCACGCTCCGGCCCCTGCTTCCGCTCTATGTGTCGAGCGTGGACAGCGGCAATCTGGCGGGGCATCTGCTCACGCTTGGCTCCGGGCTGCGAGAGCAGGCGGTTGAGGGCATTTTCACGCCGCAGATTTTCGCGGGCCTGCGCGACACGGCGGGCATCCTGCGAACGCTGGCGGGTGAGCACGAGGCGCTCGCCAAACTCGACGCGGTGCTGGAAGAATCCCCGGTTGGTTTGCGTGCGGCGTATGCCGCGTTGGAACGCGCGGCGGGTCTGGCGGCCAAGGTCACCGCTGCGCTTGCGACGGCGGCGGACGAAACCAAAGCGTGGTCGCAAACGCTGCAGCGCAATTGCGCCGATCATCTCGCGGACCTGCTCTTCCTCGCACCCTGGCTGGCGTTGCCGGCACCACACACCGGCTGGGCGCATCAGGACGAGTTCGCCCAGCTCGACGAGGCTGGCACCCTGCGCGACGTCGCGAAACGGGCGCTAGCGCTCGCACCGTTGCTCGATGAGAGCGCCGGCCGCGCCGACCTCGCGCGCGGCGTGCGGGAGGCGGGCGAGCATGCGCGGCAGCGCCTGACCGAGTTGGAGGAACTCGCGCGGCAGGGCGACGAACTGGCCGCGATGGATTTCACCTTCCTGTTCGACCCGGCGCGGGATCTTTTTTCCACCGGGTTCAATGTCACCGAACGCCGGTGCGACATCAGCTACTACGATCTCCTGGCCTCGGAGGCGCGCCTGTGCAGCTACGTGGCCATCGCCCTCGGGCAGGTGCCCCAGGACCACTGGTTCTCGATGGGCCGGCTCCTCGTCGCTTCGCGCGGCGAACCGATCCTCGTTTCGTGGAGCGGCTCGATGTTCGAATACCTCATGCCGCTGCTCGTAATGCCGAACTACGAGCACACCCTGCTCGACCACACCTGCGAGGCGGCCGTGCGGCAACAGATCGAGTATGGGAA
>JANXSC010000189.1 GCA_025352845.1 Opitutaceae bacterium | reverse complement strand
GGCGAGCGCCACCAGCTCGGCGCGCACCTGCAGCTCGGCCGGCACCTGCGCCGGGCGGGAGTGGCGGGAAGCGGACGGAGCGAGTGGAGCGGAGGGCGGCGCGGAGGCGGACATGATCGGGGCGAGTCTGGCTGGGTGGGCTCAGCATGCGGCCCGATCCTGCGGCAGCGGGCAACGCGAATCATGCCGGGCGGGGCCGCGGTGGGGCGGAGCTTGCTTTTTTGCCGCGGCGACTGACGCCTGAGATAGCGCGGTCAGTCTGACCGTGTTTTGCGAACCTGCACGGTCAGGCTGACCGTGCTACGTCACGGCGTGTTTCTCTGCAGGAATTTTGCAAGAAGGCGAGCTGCGGCCTGCGATGCTTGTCGCGCGGCTCGATGGTGCGGATGGCAGGTATAAAGCCTGCACCACGCTCGCGGGTTGAAGCACCGCGATCTGTTTCTCTGCTTTCGGCTATCGCTCCACCAAACCGATGCCGCGGAGTTCCTGCGCGAGGCGGGCCACGTCAAACGCCTCCGGGTGCAGCTCCAGCGGGGGGGCCCGGAAGATCGGCCGGTGCCATTCCAGGTCTTCGCGCGTCAAAGCCTGCACGAGGGCCACGCTGGGTGGCGGTTCGGCGGCGTGGCAGGGCGGAAGATGTGGGACGGGAAACGGCATGGGAATGGCGACGCAAACCCTGACCGATCCCGCGCGGGATTGTGCCGTGGGTTTTTTGGAAAAAAATGCCCGCGCGGAAAATGGGCGTGGCATTGGAGCGTTGAGTGCGGGCGCATCGCACTTTCTTGCGCGCTTAATTGAGCGGAAACGCGTCGCAACGTAGCATGGTCAGCCTGACCGTGCTGGGTCGGAAAACGCGGTCAGGCTGACCGCGCTACGCCCGGCGTCGGCCGCAGTTGCAAGAAACGGAGATGCGCCCGTTGAGTGCCGGGGGGAATCCCAGCGATGAACGTTGGCTCCGAAGCGCGGCGGTGATCGTTCCGCGCGACGGTTTAAAATCTCAGCGATCAACTCTCAGCACTCAGATCTCAGCCGGCGCTGCCAGCGCCTCTCACGGCCGCTCGCGCAACCGGGGCCCGAAATTCACGCCGAAGGGCAGCTCGCTGTAGAACGGTTGCCGCGTCGGCAGGGCCGGGGCGCGAAACACCGGGGTCGCGCGTCGCTCCTCGCTGCGCGTCACTACCTGCAAGGTCTCGCAGTCGCGCTGAGTCGGGGCGGACGGAAGTTGGCAGAGGTGCGGGGACGTCTTCATCGCGGGGTGGGGGAGGTGGCGCGTGATTCATCGGCACGGAGGAGGCGGCGGTTGAGCAAAAATGTGCCCTTGCCGAAAGCCCGCGCGCCTCTCAACTTCCTCGCTCTTCACCCCAACCCCGCCCCCAGAAACGAAAGTCCGCCGTTTTTTCGCCTTTTGTCCCGCGGGTGCGTCTTCCGCTGTCCCCCTCGCGCGACCGCCCTCCCTTTCCCTCCAGTCCCAACCCAATAATCCCCTCCTATGACAAGTAATGCTTCAGCTACCAACGACGCAGTCGTCCCCAACGCCAAAAGACTGTTGTGGGCCGGCTTCATGGCCATCCTCGCCGCAGGCGTAGGCTTTTCAATTCGCGGCGGCATCCTCGGTGATTGGGGTGCCCAATTCGGGTTTACCCAAAGTGACTTGGGCCAGATCACCGGAGGTGGTCTGACCGGGTTTGGCATCATCATCCTGCTGAGTTCTCTGATAGCCGACAAAGTGGGCTACGGAAAACTGATGATCATGGCCTTTCTCATGCATTTCCTGTCCGCGGTTGTGACGCTCGCTGCGACACCGCTCTACATGGCCAAGGTTGGAGCTGACCCGGTTGCCGCCAAGGCGATCGCCTTTCAATGTTTGTTCTGGGGTATGTTCATGTTCGCGATCGGCAACGGTATCGCCGAAGCGGTCGTGAATCCGCTGGTCGCGACGCTCTTTCCCAAGGAGCGGACGCACTATCTGAATATTCTTCACGCGGGCTGGCCTGGTGGCCTCATCTTGGGTGGCCTAGCATCAACTGTGATGGTCGGTAACGTGAAATGGGAAATCCAAATGTCCCTGTTTCTTATTCCCGTTTTGATTTTCGGGGCGATGTGTCTGGGCCAAAAATTTCCGAAATCGGAAGCAAGTCAGCAGGGAGTCAGTTTTGGCTCGATGCTGGCCGAGTTCGCCGCGCCCGTGCTGTTGCTGCTGCTCTTCATTCACGCGCTGGTCGGCTATGTCGAATTGGGCACGGATTCGTGGATCGGCTCGATCACGGGTAGCATCATGGCCGATCCGAAGAAGGGCCTCATGCTGTTTGTTTACACCTCCGGTTTGATGTTCGCGTTGCGGTTCTTTGCCGGCCCGATTGTGCACAAGATTTCTCCGCTCGGTCTTCTGTTCGTGAGCGGAATCTTCGGCGCGGTCGGCCTGACCATGCTCGGCGGTGCCCAAAGTGTGTTTATGTGCGTGGTTGCCGCCACCGTCTATGCACTGGGCAAAACGTTTCTCTGGCCCACGATGTTGGGTGTGGTGTCGGATCGCTTCCCAAAGGGCGGTGCGATCACGATTGGCGCGATCGGTGGAATCGGAATGCTGTCGGCCGGGTTGCTCGGCGGCCCTGGCATTGGCTACAAACAGGACTACTTCGCGTCGAAAGACCTGAAGGAGAAATCGCCGGCGGCCTACGAGACCTACAAGTCGGACACGAAAAATCATTTCCTCTTCTTCCCTGAGATTCAGGGATTGGACGGCGCGAAGAAAGCGGCGCTCCTTGGCAAGGCTGACGACATGCTCTCCGCGCAGGAAAAAACGGACAAGCCCTTGGTCGTGGGTGCAAACCTGCAAGGCGGTCGCATGGCTCTGAAGGTTACGGCCGCAATCCCCCTGACAATGGCCGTGCTGTATTTGCTGTTGATTCTGTATTTCAGGGCGACGGGCGGCTACAAGACGGTGCACTTGGCCGATTCGAAGTCGGGCTGAATTCCACCATCCGCGGAGCTTTGTCGCTTCGTGAAAAATTCAGGCCGCGCCTCAGGGCGCGGCCTTTTTGTTTTTGGAACAGCCGGAGATTTTCCCGGAGACAGCGGGGCAATGTGGGCGGTCGCGTTGAGCGCGAGGGGCCGGCACGCGTTCCGCGGTCTCCGGGAAAAAATTGTGCTGCGATCGGTTTCGCTAGGCGGCGTGGGCGAGGCGCGATGCGCCCAGGGCCCGGGCGCGTTTCGGCAGCGTGATCGTAAGCACGCCGCCGCCGATCTCGGCGACCATGTGGGCGTAGTCGAAGTCCGTCCCCAGCCGGAGCCGCAGGCGGTAGTCGCGTTGCGCGCCCTCCAGGTGGAGCGCCGGGAAGTTCACGCGCACGAAGTGCGCCTTCCGGGCGGTCACCGTGAGGTCGGCGCCACGGCCCTCGATTTCCACGCCGGAGGCGGCCACGCCCGGCACATACACGGTGAGCTTCATGACGTCGCCGTGATCCTGACAGTCGTAGGCGGGCTCGCGGCAGGCATCGGCGGATGCGGCTGCTACGGCTTTCGTGCGACGGTGGGTCGGGACGGGATTGAGGATCGGGTGCATGGGAGGAAAAAGGAATGAAAACGTTTCCCCTCGGTGGTCTGGTGACCGCCGGGCTTTTCAGAGGGCTAAACGTTTCCGTGAAAACGGAGGTTTAGTTCTGGATGCCCGGGCCGGTATTTTTATTCCAAACGGAAAAAATGACCCGTCGCATCGCACCACAACGCTGCTGGCCCTGCGTGGAGCAGGTGCCGGCGGAGCGGGAGCGATGGTGAAGCGACGCGGTCATTTCTAAATGTGTCGGTGAACGTGGGGATTGCAGCCTGCGTGCCAAGCCCGAACTTTTTTGTGCCGGTGAAGATTGCGTGACGCTGCGCTGCCGCCAACCCTTGCGCCATGGCCGCCCTGACCGACTCCACCACGACCGTCGCCGATCTAAAAACGCGTGTGCTCGCCTTCGTCCGCGCGCGCGATTGGGAGCAGTTTCACAACCCGAAGAACCTCAGCATGGCGCTCGCCGCCGAGACCGGCGAACTCATGGAGCACTTCCTCTGGGCCACGCCCGACCAATCGCAGGCCATCGCGCACGACCCCGCCAAGCGCGCGAAAATCGCCGACGAACTCGCCGATGTCGTCATCTACGCGCTGGAGTTTGCGAACATCACCGGACTCGACCTTGCCATCGCCATCGACGCCAAGATGGCGGCCAACGCGAAAAAATATCCCGTGGAAAAAGCTAAGGGACGATCGGAGAAATACACGGAGCTGTAGGATTTTCGATTTTGGATTCTCGATTTTTCGATTGGGGAATTCGAAATCGAATCAGCGGGTGCGCGGCGCTCAGGTTAGGAGATGGAATTTCCGGCGCAAAAAAGGCGGGCGGCTTGCGCCACCCGCCAATCGAAAATCGAGAATCCAAAATCGAAAATCTTCAGGGCCTACCGCCGTAGCTGATGTAGTCGTCGAAATCCAGGATGTCGGCGAACGAGCGGATGTCGTTTCGCTCGGATTTGTTGTCCTTGATGACACTGGCCGCCCATTCGTGGCCCTCGGCCCCGCCGGGACCGTGCTGCTCGACCCAAGTCGACCACGCGGTGACTTCGTGGCGCTGGCGTTTCGAGCGGGCGTTGACCCACCCGAGGATTTGCACGTCGGTCTTGCCCGTCTTGATTTCGGCGAGCATCTCCTCTTGGCCGATGCCGGTAAACTCGAAGAACAGCTCGTCGAGCGGGCAGTTATAGTGGTAGCTGGCACCCTTGCCCGCGATGACGGCGCGGGCCTTGTCGAGCAGGCGCGAGAGATGGGCGTAGCCGCCGAGGCGCACGCGCAGGCTGCGCGGCGGATGCACGGTGAGATCGGGAGCGGAATAGTTGATCATGTTTTGTCTGACTGGATGGAACGAAAAGCCCACGCTGCGAAGTGCGAGTGGGGCGCGCAACCGACACGCGAAACGAAATTCTGCAACTGGGCCTTGGCGTTATGTCACGCTGCGCCGGCAGCGCCGGGAAGCGCTCACGCTTTCGGCCGAAACACCTTCATCACCGCTTCGTTCGCCTCGAGCCGCGGCCCGCCGATGAGATCGATGCAGTAGGGGATCGCGGGAAACACGGCCTCGAGATTTTCGCGGATCGCCTTGGGCCGGCCAGGCAAATTTACGATGAGCGTGGAGCCGCGGATGCCGGCGGTCTGGCGCGAGAGAATCGCGGTCGGCACAAACTTCAACGAGGTCGCGCGCATGAGTTCGCCAAAGCCGGGGAGTTCTTTTTTGATCACGTCGCGCGTCGCCTCGGGTGTGACGTCTCGCACCGCCGGCCCCGTGCCGCCGGTGGTGACGACGAGACAGCACTGCTCATCGTCCGCCATCCGGCGCAGCTCGGACGCGATGAGATCGCGTTCATCGGGGATGACCTTGTAGTCCACCTCGAAGGGCGTCGCGAGCCACTCGCGGAGCAGCGCGACGCACGCCTTGCCCGGCGTGTCTTCGTAAACGCCGGCGCTCGCGCGGTCGGAGATATTGAGGACACCAATTTTCGGCGGCATAGAGGAAGAATTCAGAAGCGAGAAAGCCCGAAACGAAAGTCAGGAATTCGTGGCTTCCTGGCTTCTGAATTGATCGGCGATCTGTGTTGGCGTCATTCCTTGGGCACGAAGGGCGCGGAGGGAGAGGGAGTCGTGGCGTTTCGCCAGCCGTTCGCCGCGATCGTCGAGCATGAGCGGCGCGTGATAGTAAGCCGGCGCGGCGTGGCCGAGGGCGCGGATGAGGAGGAGCTGGCGAAACGTGCTCTTGATCAGATCGGCGCCGCGCACGACTTCGGTGATGCCCAGCTCCGCGTCATCCACGGCGCAGGCGAGCTGGTAGCTCGGCATGTCGTCTTTGCGCCACACGAGGAAGTCCCCGAAATCGCGGCCCGCGGTGGCGCGCTGGAGACCGCAGCGACCGTCGTGAAAGCCCAGCTCCTCGCCATCCGGCACGCGCAAGCGCCAGTTGATGGAAATTTTTTCGCCGAGCGGTGGCAGCGGCGCGTCGGTGGGTGGGCGGAACTGCGGCGGATAAACCGGTTCGTCGTCCGCGCCGCCCTCGTGCGGTGCGCCAATGGCATCGAGCACATCGCGCCGCGTGCGCGTGCAGGGAAAGATGAGCCGCGCCGCGTGGAGTTTCTCCAGCGCCGCGCGATAACGGGCGAGCCGCGAACTCTGCGTGATGACCGGCTCCCGCCACGTGAAGCCCAGCCAGCGCAAGTCTTCGAGCATCGCGGCCACGAAATCCAAGCGGAAGCGAATCGCATCGAGGTCGTCGTTGCGCAGCAGCAGCGCGCCGTTGGTGGCGCGCACCCGTTCCGCCGCGATCCAAAACGTGCGCGCGTGCCCGAGGTGCAGATAGCCCGTGGGTGAGGGGGCCAGCCGGCCGAGATAGTTGGATGAAAGGGAAACCACGAATGCACGCGAATGAACACGAAGCCGGTCAAGATGCAGGGCTTTTCGAATTTGTTCGTGTCAATTGGTGTCCATTCGTGGTTTCAAAAACCCATGCCCAAGCTCCTCTGCGTTTATTGCGCCTCCAGCGACCGGCTCGATCCGAAGTATTACGCCGCCGCCGCCGAGCTGGGCCGCGAACTCGTCGCCCGCGGCTGGGGCCTCGTCTATGGCGGCGGCAAGACCGGCATGATGGGCGCCATCGCGCGCGCCGTGACGCAGGGCGGCGGCCGCGTCGTCGGCGTGATCCCGGAGTTCATGAAGGCCCGCGAGCTCGCCTACGACGCGGCCGACGAACTCGTCACCGTCATCACCCTGCGCGAGCGCAAGCTCCTCATGGAAACGCGCGCCGACGCCTTCGTGGCACTCCCCGGCGGCTGGGGCACGCTCGAGGAAATCATGGAAATCCTCACCCTGCGCCAGCTCGACGTCGTGAAGAAACCCTGCGTCTTCCTGAATCAGGACGGCTTCTACGACCCGCTGCTCCAGCTCTTCGACCGCATGCTCGCCGACAAATTCTTCAAGGCCTCGAACATGGACCTCTTCCGTGTCGCGAGCACCGTCCCCGAAATCTTTTCCCAAATCGAAGCCGCCGCCACCGCGAAGGCGGAGTCAAAGTGGTTCGAGACGCGGTGAAACGACTAACCATGCTCGCTGCACCAAACGTAGCGCGGAGCTTCAGCCCGCGCTGGAACACTCAGGCTATTCGAAACGCGGACTGAAGCTCCGCGTTACGCTCATGCACCGCGAGCCCGCTCTCCGTCTCCTGCGCGCCCACGCCGCGCTTCCGCTCGATGCGCACGAGGCGGCGATGACGATCGAGACGATGCTGTTCATCGAGGCGCACGCCGACTGCCTGCTGCGCACCTGCGCGTCCGGCCACCTCACCGGCTCCGCGTGGATCGTGAATCGCGCCCGCACGCGCACGCTCCTCACGCACCACCATAAACTCGACAAGTGGCTCCAACTCGGCGGCCACGCCGATGGCGACGGCGATCTGCTTGCGGTCGCGTTGCGCGAGGCGCGCGAAGAAAGCGGCCTCGTGCGCCTCCGCATCGTCTCCACCGAAATTTTCGATCTCGACCGCCACTGGATCCCGCCACGCAAGACCGATCCCGGCCACCACCACTACGACCTGCGTTTCATGATCGAAGCCGACGAGGCCGAGCCGCCGGTGATTTCCAACGAGTCCAAAGACCTCGCTTGGATCGACGTCACCCGCGTGACGTCGCTCAACGCCGAGGAATCAATGGCGCGGATGGTGCGGAAGACGATCGCGTTGCGCGCGGGTTGAGCGTGCCGAAGAGGAGTATAGCCGCGCGAGACGGCACGGACTACTTCCAGAGCCCGACCAGCTCGTCTTTCAGCACCCAGCCGGTCTGGCCGTTGTCGAAGGTGAGGCTTGTCCAGCGGAGGAAATCCTTGCTCGCGATCGCGATCGAGCCGGCGGCGAGCGGGGAGGTTTTTTGCGCGGTGTCGGCCTCGGTGGGAATCGAGCGCAGCGTGGTGGCGCGCGCGACGATCACGGCGTCGGGATGCGCGGCGGTGCCGTAGGTGTGCCAGCCGGCAAACGCGATCACGGCGCCGCAAAAACTCAGCGCGAACGCGCCGAACGCCAAACCGATGACGAGGCCGGATTTTTCTCCGTAGGCGCTCGCGAGCACGAAGCCGAGCGCGAGCGCGGCGGCGAACGCCGCGGCGACGAGCCCCCGCTGCCACTGGGCGGGGGACGCGAACTCCGCGAATTTCTCGGCGGGGCCGGGATGGAGGAAACCGGCGAGCGCGCCGGGCGCGGTGCCGGATTTTTCCGCAGCGAGGGCGAAGTGCCAGCGCACGGAGGGATCGGCGGGATTTTGCACGAAGGCGGCGGTGGCGTGCGCGGCGGCCTCACCGGCGCGCTCCTGCTGCACGAGCGCGAGCGCGAGATTGTGGCGCGCGATCCAGTTGGTGGGGGTTTTGGCGACGGCGGCGCGCCAGCCTTTTTCCGCGGCGGCAAAGTCGGCCTTGCGATACGCGGCGGCGGCATCGAGTTCGGCGGCGCGCAAGAGCGAGAGCGGCACAAGCAGCAGTGCGAGGAGCGCGGCGAACGGCAGGAGATTGCGCGGGAGGAAGAGGCGCAGTGGATTGAAGCCGGGCACGCGTTTCGCGGTGAGCGCGGCCTGTGCGCGCGATGTCCAGTCGGAGGGTAGCGCGGCCTTTGCACCGTAGATCGCACGGTCGGCTTCGAGCCAGAGCGTGGACCACGCGGAGGATGTAGGCGGGGTGCCCCCACCCCGCGGATCGGAAGAGCGGGGTGGGGGCACCCCGCCTACAT
>JANXSC010000187.1 GCA_025352845.1 Opitutaceae bacterium | reverse complement strand
TGCATCAGGCCGTTGAAGAGAAACAATGCGCCGGCGAATGGGTTTGGGGTAGCGCGGCGCTTCAGCCCGCTTGCATCGCTCTCAGCCACGGGCTGAAGCGTCGCACTACCCAAGGCAGTCGCATCTGCCACAAGGAAATTTATCGCCTCAGCACCGCGCTCGGCGGAGAGGCTTTTCGCTTGATCGACGAGTTCCTCGGCGAAATCGAACGCCGTGAGATTACGGTAGCCGAGCGCCCAGAGGCCGAGCGTGCCGCGCCCGGCACCGCAGCCGGCTTCGAGGAGCGGCGCGTTGCGGTCGGGAAAAAACCGCTCGATCAACATGCATTCCGAGGCCCACAAACCCAGCTCGTGTGCGGCGCGCGTGTAATGCACGACCGAGAGGAGGTCGTTGAAATCGGCGCGGACGGTGGCGGCGGTGATCTTATCCACCGAGACAGAACGGCCGGACTACGAGGCGAAGACGGCGGTCAGGTCGATGACCAGGCCGGGCAGGACTTCGCTCGTGAATTTCTGTTTCGCGCGGTAGGTGGCGATGGGAGTGTCGGGTTGATCGGCCAGCCGGTAGAGCGCCACGGTGCGCCTCGCCGGATCGACGATCCAGAGTTCCTCGACGCCGGTGCGGGCGTAAACGGAGCGCTTGATCCCCAAGTCGTATTTCGAGGTCGTCTTCGACAAAATCTCAATCGCGAGATCGGGCGCGCCCTCGATGCCGTGCTCCTCGACGATGGCGAGGTTTTCCTTTCGGACGAAAAGTAGGTCGGGCTGATAGACGTTGAGATCGGAAAGATAGGTGTCGAGCGGGGCGAGGTAAGCTTTACCGATGGGGTGCTCGCGCAGGTAATCGCGAAGAATCTGATAGAGGTTGCCGATGATGTTTTGATGAAACGAGCCGGGGGACGGGGCCATGACGAGGTCTCCTTCGATGAGCTGGCAGTTGGGCGCGCCGAAGGGAATGAGCGCATACTCGTGGCGCGTGAGCGGTCGGGCGTTGGTCGCGAGCATGGCGGGAACGTGGTGCGACCGACGGGAAACGTCAACGCTTGCGGGTCCACGCCGCGAGGAACATGCCGTTCGCATTCAGCTCGTGCGGCCAGAGGGTGAGAGCTGAGAGCTGAGAGTTGAGAGCTGAGAGCGGCAGAGGCTCCAACTCGGGGTGCGCGGCGGTGAAGGCGGTGGCGACCGCCGTGGTCTCGCTCCGCGTGAGCGTGCACACGGAGTAGATGAGGCGGCCACCGGGCTTGAGCGAGCC
This sequence comes from Opitutaceae bacterium, assembly GCA_025352845.1. Taxonomy (GTDB): domain Bacteria; phylum Verrucomicrobiota; class Verrucomicrobiia; order Opitutales; family Opitutaceae; genus ER46. Next base: position 8,205 of record JANXSC010000187.1, on the reverse strand, counting down.
GATGAGATTGTTGAGGAGGACGAGTTGCGTGGCGGCGAGTTGGCTCACATCGGCGGGCGTGGTCGTCCAGCGCGCGTGCGGGTTGCGCTGCCAGGTGCCGACCCCACTGCACGGGGCGTCGAGGAGGATGCCGTCGAATTTCACCTTCGAGGGGAGACGCGAGCCGCCATCCCAGAATTCGGTGCGGTAGTTGAAGAGCTTCGCGCGGCCGGCGCGGCGCTTGAGGGTTTCGATGCGCTTCTCGTGGCGGTCGGTCGCCCAGACGACGCCCTTGTTCGCCATGAGATCGCAGAGGTGGAGTGTCTTGCCGCCCTCGCCGGCGCAGGCGTCCCACCATGTTTCGCCCGGCACCGGCGCGCACGCAACGCCGACGAGCTGCGAGGCAAGATCCTGAATCTCGAATTCGCCGGTGCGAAACTGCTCCGTCTTGAACAAATCCTGCGTGCCCGTGAAACGCAGCGCGTCGGGCGCGCGGTCGCTCGGCTCGGCGGAAAAGAGCGATTTCGCGAGGGTGCCGCGCTTGCCCGGCCGGGCGCGGAGCCAGAGCGCGGGGTCACGTTGCAGTTGTCGGAGGTAGTCGGCCTTCGCGTCGGCGGAAAGATCGAGTTCCGCCCAAAGCCACGCCGGCACGGCGCGCACGGCGAGGGTCTCGGCCTTGATAGTCTTCGGATCGGCGGTGAAACGTTCATGCAGTGTCATGGCGTGCTCGACGCGCTTTTGCGGCGAGTCCTTCGGATCGAGCCACGAGAGCCACCGGAAATAGACAAACACGGCGTGACTGATCGCGCGCTTGGCCGGGGGCTGCAAATAGCGGTGGCCCTCGAAATAGAAACGTAGCGCGGTGTCGGCGCGCTGGTCGGTGGAGATCGCGGCGAGCACCTGCGCGGCGTGGTTGAGCGTGGCTTGATCGGGCATTTGTCCCCACGAAACACACGAAAGACACGAAAAGGGGAAGCTGCGAATCAGGGCGGTGGTCGGCGCACGTGAAGCACCGAGGCCCCGCGTGCCGGGGGCGTGAAGGCCGCACTTGCTTCGGCCCGGAGCGTCTGACTTGGTGAAAACTCTTTCGCCCTTTGCCGCGACCCGTTATCCGCTCCCGACACACCATGGAAAAACCAGACAATAAACGCCTCTATGCCGTCCTCCTCGCGGCCTTTCTCGGCTGGATGTTCGATGGTTTGGAGATCGGACTCTTCCCGCTGATCGCCAGCCCGGCGTTGCAGCAGATCCAGGCGGCGAAGGGACTCACGGCCGACAGCACCTTCATCGGGCTGTGGATGAGCTATGCGACCGCGGCGTTCCTGATCGGCGCGGCGCTGGGCGGCGTCGTCTTCGGGTGGCTGGGCGACAAGATTGGCCGCGTGCGGGCGATGTCCCTGAGCATCCTCGTTTATTCGCTGTTCACCGGTTTCATTTATTTTGCCACGGAGCCGTGGCATCTCGCGGCGAGCCGGTTTGTCGCCGCGCTCGGCATGGGTGGCGAATGGTCGCTCGGCGTGGCGCTCGTGATGGAAGTGTGGCCGGAAAAACACCGGCCGTTGATGGCGGGCGTAATCGGGGCGGCCGCGAATGTGGGATTCGCGCTCATCTCGACCATCGCGATCTTTTTCAAAGTGACGGCCGATTCGTGGCGCTGGGTCGCGCTCGTGGGCGCGGCGCCCGCGTTGCTGACCTTTGCGATCCGGATTTTTGTCCCCGAGTCGGAGAAGTGGCGCGCGGCGGTGAAGGCGAGCCCGGCGAAGACTCGCCCGCTCACGGAAATTTTTTCTCCCCCGCTGCTGAAGCACACACTGATCGCGATCATGCTTTCTTCGATCGCGCTCATCGGCACCTGGGGTTCGGTGCAGTGGCTGCCGTTGTGGGCGGACAAGATGGCGGGCGCGGTAAATCCCTTTGCCAAGGCCTACACGGCACTCGCCTCGAGTCTCGGCGCAGTGGCCGGCTGCCTGCTCAGCGTGTGGTTCGGCGGGTTCGTGACGCGGCGCGTGGGTTTCTTCCTGTTGTGCCTGGGTTCGCTGTTCACGTGCCAATGGTTGCTGCGGGGCTTCGACGCCTACAACGGGGCGTTCCTCGCGCTGACGTTTGTGGTCGGGGCGACGACGGCGGCGTTCTACGGCTGGCTGCCGCTCTACCTGCCCGAACTTTTTCCGACACGGGTGCGGGCGACGGGGCAGGGGCTTTCCTACAACGCGGGCCGCATCCTCGCGGCAGTGGGCGCGATCTACGGCGGCCAGCTCGTGGCGTCGTTCGACGGCAGTTACGCGCGGGCCGGAGCCATCATCACTCTCATCTACATCGTCGGCATGGCGGTGATCTGGATCGCGCCCGAGACGAAAGGGAAACCGCTACCGGAGTAGGAACGATGGAGAGCGGACTTCAGTCCGCCTTCCGGGATTTCAAAGGCGGGCTGAAGCCCGCCCTACCTCAAACCTTAAACTTCAAACCCGTGCCGCGCGTGCCAGTGGCGCGTCTCGCCGGGGGCGAGCGTGAGGGCGAGGTAGGGCTCGACCGAGGCGGTGTGCGCGTTCGCCCACACCGGGCATTCGCTCGGCGCGTAGTTCACCTGAAAAGTTACGCGCTTAAGCTTCGGGTGATCGACGGAGAGCTTGAGCTCGCGTCCGGGGGGCAACGTGAGCAGCGCGAACTGACTGTCGTCTTTCGTGAGGAACGGACGCTTGAATGTGAGCGCGCCTTTCGCGTCGATCGCGAAGCCGGGGTTCTCCGGGAGGTTCGTGCCGGCGGGTAATGCGAGGCGCGCGCGACCGGCGGTGAGAGCCCAGAACGGATGCGGGAACCACTCCAGCGTGAGCGGCGCCTCGCCGACGTTGGTGAGCTGCGTGAGCGAGTTCACGGTCCGGCCCGCGAGTTCAATCTTGCGCGTCAGTTCGCAGGAGAAACCGGCGTGCGCCTGCCGGGTTTGAAACACGATGTGATCCGCGGCCGGGGTGATCGTCCACGCGCACGGCTGCGCGAGCGTGCCGTTTTCCTTGCCACCGGGGGTGAGCGTCCCGGCACCGATCGCGAGGCCTTGCTCGCCGGACCAGGTGAAGGGCGTGCCGCTGCGCGAGCGGTTCCGAAACGACTCGGGGAGGCCCTGGCCGTTGAAAGCCGTGGGATCGGGTTTCGGAAATTCCGGCCCACTGAGGAGCGGCCCGAGTTTTCGGTCGTGCACTTGCCACACATAGCCGCCGGCGCAGTAGCGCGCGCCAAGGCGAGCCGCATCGGCCACCGGATCGAGGAGGTCGAGACGCAGGTCGCGGTTTGCGAGGTGGAGCATGGGATCGAGGAGGAAAACTATTTCACCCGGCGCACGCGCACGGCGACGGAGTTTTCGTTCAGCTTGAGCGCAAACGCCCCGAGCGGTCGCGCCTCGATGGTGACGGTGGCGCCGAGAATCTCGTAGGGAATCGGCTCCACGCCTTCCCAGACCTGGCCGGTGTCGAGGGAGAAACGGTTCGCGCCCTGCCAGCCCGTGACCTTGGCGCGCATCGGTTCCTGGGTGCGCCAGCCGACGTTTTCGCCCTTGCCGAGCCCGAAGAATTCCCAGAAACGCGAACGTGCGACGGCGTTTTCCTGCGGGGTTTTGCCGGGTTCGGGCGTGAGCGGCGGCGGCGTGGTGACGGCGGCGATCACCTGCGCCTGGCTGCGAATCAACGCCGCATCGATCACGCCGATTTGGTCGGGGGTGAGCTGGTCGAGGCCGGCGCGTTTCCATTCGGCGTCGGTCAGGGCCTTTTTCAAGCCGGGAAAAACCGGCTGCGCGAGTGCGCCCGCGGCGATGAGGAGTGAGAGCGAAAACGGGCGGAGGAGTTTCATGGGAAAAAATGAAGTCGTTTAACTGGCGCGTGCGCGGGTGCGACCGCCGCCATGCACCGCGGCGTAGAACGGATCGCCGGGCGCGATGGAGCCGGCGTGCACGATTTCGCCGGTGAACGCCGATTTGTAGATCGCCGCGAGCAGCTCAATGGTGCGGCGCGCCTCGTGGCCGGAGGTGAGCGGGCGCGTGCCGGCATCCATGTCGGCCACGAGCGCGGTAAGTTGCGCGGCGTGCGTCGAACCGACATCGGGCGGAAAGCTCTGCCATGATTGCAACAGGCCCTCGTCCTGCGCGCCCGGCGCGAGCGTGAGCCGCCAGTTGTCGCGCGCGTAGCTGTAGAGGTGCGTGAGCTCGACGGTGGCTTTCTGGTAGTCGAGCCGGAGATAGGTTTCCTGCCGCGGACTGAGCGCGCTGTTGACGACGGAGGCGACCGCGCGATTCGCAAACGTCACGATCGCCATCGAAACATCCTCGACCTCGATCACGCGATCGAGCGTGGCGGCCATCGCGCGGACGTCGCTCCACTCGCCGAAGAGATGGAGCAGGTGATCCATGGCGTGGATGCCGAGGCCCATCGTCGGACCGCCGAGCTCGGCCCACGTGCCCCGCCACGGCGCGGCGTAGTAGGCGGCGTCGCGAAACCAAAGGGTGTTGCACACCGCGACGAGCGGCCGGCCGAGCTGCCCTGAGCCGGCGAGATCGCGGAGGTGCGCCGTCGACGAGGCAAACCGCATCTGGAAAACGCACGCGGTGTAGCGCCCCGTGCGCTGCTCCGCCGCCGCGATCGTGTCCACCTCGGCGAGCGAACCGCAGAGCGGCTTTTCGCACCAGACCCAGGCACCGGCCTCCATCGCCGCGATGCTCATGGCGCAATGCTGCCCGGGCGGCGTGGCCACGATCACGAGGTCGGGTTTCGTCGCGTGCAGCATCGCGCCGTAGTCGGTGAACGACTCCGAGATCTTGTGGCGCGTGGTGAAATCGCGCACGCGAGTCGCATCTATATCGGCAGCCGCGATCAGTTTCACGCGGCCCTGCGTGGCCTCGATGGCGCGGACGTGGGCATCGCCGATGCTGCCGGTGCCGGCGAGCACGGCGCGATAGGTTTTCAGAGGCTGGGTCATGGGGCGGCGAACAAATCGACTGGAGGAACAAGCAAAAGGCGGCGCACTGCCGCACTCAAGAGGGGAGCGGGGAAATTTTTCGGCGACCCGTAGGCGCGCCAACGCTCACGCCACTCCGGCAAGTCGCAGGATCTTTTCACCGGTGAGGCGCGTCTCTGGCCCAAGATCGTGCGGAGTCTTGCCACCGTAGGTCGCGGCATATTCCTGGAATTTTTCCCGCGTGGCTTTGACGAACTCCTCGACCGGGCGTGTCTCACCGCACAGCGCCATAATCTCGGGGAGCCAGCGGTGGCCGTAGCGGACGTGGTTCTGCTCATCGTTGCGGTCGAACGCGAGGAGGGTGTCGGCCTCGAAGTCGTTGAGTTCGCGCACGCGATCCATCACGAGAGCCTTGGTCGGGAAACTGCCGGCCTCAAATTCCATCGTCATCATCGCGTAGCGTTCGTGGGGCGGCATCTGCACGAGGATATTGTAGAGATCGAGCGAGTGCTCGACGGTCATCAAATCGACTCCAAGCTTCGGCAGCTGGCGGAAACCGAACTGGCTGTGGCGCGACTCATCCCAGAGATGCCGCGCCAGGTCGTGATGCAGATCGAACGCCGCCTCGGGCGTGTCGTAGAAAATGGTGGCGAGGTAATCCACCGCGTCCATTTCCATCATCAGCCAGACATAAACCATGATGCGGATGACGCGAGGATCGGTCTTCGGATCGACGAGCCACGGGCGGACGATGGGAGTTTCGGTGGGATCGAAACTGAAAACGCTGGAGCAGGTGGGATATTTTCCGCGATTGCAGGTTGGCGGGTGGGCGTAGGCGCGGCGCGTGTGCTCCCACGTAAAGTCGGATGGAAGCGGAACGTGGGGAGAGTTGCCGAGCCAGCCGCCGAGATCGGTGAGAGCGGCGGCGAGGTGTGTGCTCCACCCGCTCACGCTCGCAGCCGTTGGGAGGAAATTTGCGATCTCGCGCGCGTGGCGTTGCTCGTCGGCGATGAATTCCTCGACGAGTTTTTTCGACGGCCAGTCGGCCAGGTGATCGGTGACGCGCAAGTAGTGCGCGTAGGCGGCGAGGAGCGCGGGTTTGAGCACGCGGTAGAATCCGGCGAGCGCGACCGCGCCGTCGACGGGCATGACGGCTTCGTTGAAGAGGGCGCGGATGGAGTCGCGCACGCCGTCGCCGTTGCCGAAGCCGCTGAGTTCGCGTCCGCGCTCGCGCAGAAAGCGTGCGTGGCCGGCGGATTCCCAGACGTGCTGGCAGAGGAGATATTTCAGCTCCGGCTCGCCGACCCGGTAGATGAGCGTCGTGGCGGTGCGGACAAACTCTCGCTCAACCTCGAAGAGGAGGCGAAGGAGCCGCGCCATCTCCTGCACCGCGGCCAGGCGACCGATCGCAGCGGGAGCCGGAAGCTTGGAGGAGGCGACCATATTTTTTTCTGTCATTCTGAGCGGAGCGAAGAATCCAATGTGATTCTCATTTCGGCTCGGCGGTGCGAATATCCAACTGGATTCTTCGCTGTGCTCAGAATGACAATCTTGCTCAGCAGATTCGCCCGCGCTTGCCGGCCGTCGTGTGCCCCGGCGGATTGGCGCCGACCCAGCGCTCGTCGATGGGGTCGCTCGCGCGTTGGTAGCGGCTGTCGCTCGAGATGCGCAGGAGATTCGAGGTGCGGTTGTCGAGCGAGGCGTGGACCGTGAACATCCCGAACGTGATGAAATCGCCCGCGCGATATTCCGTCGTGAGCCAGCGCCCGCCGAATTTGTTGCGGAGCACGGGCGGGTTGTGCGAGAGCGTGCCGGAGAAGGTCCAGCCGAAGCCCTTGGCGCCGTTTTTGGCGTTGGCAACCTGCTCGGGTTTGTTTTCGCAGAAGGAATCCACGTCGCGATAAACGTAGTTTTCCAGCAGGTCCATGCGCTTGTGCGATCCCTCGAGCACGACGAGCCCGCCGAGCTCAAACGAGATGTCCCCGTAGGGCACCCAGCACGTCATGTGGCGGTGCGTGCCGCGGCCCATGTAAGGCAGATCGCAATGCGGGTTGGTGCCTTTGCCCGGACCGATCGCGCGCAGCCAGGTGAAATCGTAGTGGCTGATTTCCTCGCCGTAAAAACGGCGGTAGAATTCGGCCAGGCGGCCAGAGTAGAGGAGGTTTTGAACGGCGGGATTGTTGTTCGTGACCTCGGGCTTGAAGGCGTAGCCGCCGCCGGGCGCGGCGTAGCCACTGATATGCGGTCGCGTGGTGTCCAACACACCCTCCGCGGCGAGGCGCGCAGTGAGTGACGCGCGCGCGTTGAGCACCTCGTCGCGATCGAGGTAACCTTTCATGTAGAGATAGCCGTCGGCGGTGAAACGTCGGCGCAACTCCTCGACGTCATCGGCGGCGTCCATCGAATCGCGCAGGAGGCCGGCCTTGTCTTCGGCCATGTCGAGCGCGTGGCCGTAGGAATAGAGCTGGGGCAGGGCGGTGAGGGTGCTCATGCCGCAGGATACTCGCGTTATCTCCCGCACAAAATGGTTGAACTGGGAGAACTCATGTAAATTTTGGGCGGCGATGCCGCGCGCCGTCCCGCCTCCCGATCAGCCTTGGCTCCAAAGTCCGTTGCGCACGGCGGCAGGCGAGCTTCAGCTGGCCGGTCGCCTCAAGAATGTCGCGGGTATCGATCCCGCCGCCATGCGAGTTTTGGGCAGCTATGCGCTGGTGCTGATGATCGAGGGGCGCGGCTATTACCGCGACGCGCGCGGTGCCGATCTCGCGCTCGAACCGGGCGATGCCGTGATCGTCTTCCCCGAGATCGCGCATGCCTACGGGCCGCAACCGGGCGAGGAATGGACGCAGGTTTATTTCGTTTTCTCCGGCCCGCAGTTTGATCTGTGGCGCAAACTCGGCCTGATCCGACCGGAGCGTCCGGTGCTGCGCGTTGGCGCGCCGAATCACTGGCAGCGCCGCTTGCACGCCGTGCTGGAAAACGAACCGCGCGGTTCGGCCGGTGCGCCGCTGCGCGCGCTCGGTCACTTCCTCGACGTGCTCGCCGAAATGATCGCGATCGATGGCGATGCGACGAAAGCGCCGGGGCGGGACGCGTGGTTGGAGAAAAGCTTGCGACTGCTCGGTCACCGTGGCGCGGGCGGTTGGCTGACGCCGCAGGAAGTCGCGCGTGAGAGCGGCCTCAGCTACGAGAATTTCCGCAAGCGTTTCGTGCAACTGAGCGGGGAGTCACCAGGTCAGTTTCAAAAACGCCGCCGCCTCGACTGGGCCTGCGCCGCGATCTATCAGG
>JANXSC010000185.1 GCA_025352845.1 Opitutaceae bacterium | reverse complement strand
GGTGAACACCGAGTTTGGCCGCACGCCCAAGATCAACGGCACCGCCGGCCGCGACCACTGGCCCAAGGTCTTCAGCATCGCGCTCGCCGGCGGCGGCGTGAAGCGCGGCTACGTCCACGGTTCCTCCGACGCCACGGGCGGCGAGCCCGACTCGAACCCGCTCAGCGTCGAGGACTACGCCGCGACCATCTTCCACCAGATCGGCATCGATCCGGAGAAAACGCTGATGACGCCGGGCGGCCGGCCGCAGTCTATCGTGAAGGACGGCCACGTCGCCCGCGAGCTGCTCGCCTGAGCCATGGCTTTCGCAACGCGCCGAGCCCAGCCAGCCGTAGCGCGGAGCTTCAGCCCGCGCTGGTTCGTCGCGGAGCGCGGGCTAAAGCTCCGCGCTACCACTCCGATCCGCGCCCTAGTTTGCGGAGCAGTTTTCTTTGGCGCCGCCGCCCTCCACGCCGTCGCGCCCAATCTATCCAGCGTCACGCCCGCCGGTGGTCAGCGTGGCAGCGCAGTCGAAGTTACCTTCCGCGGCGACCGGCTCGCGGATGCGCAGGAGATTTTTTTCTACTCGCCCGGAATCACCGTCGAAAAAATCACCGAGCCCGCCGACAAGCTGGTGAAGGTCACGCTCAAGATCGCACCCGACTGCCGGGTCGGTGAACACGCGCTGCGCGTGCGCACGGCCGGCGGGATTTCCGCGCTCCGGCTTTTCTACGTCGGGCCGTTTCCCAACGTGCTGGAAAAGGAACCGAACAACACCCGCGCCTCGGCGCAGCCCGTCGCGCACAACACCACCATCGAGGGCACGATCGCGAGCGAGGATGTCGATTATTTCAGCATCGAGACGAAGCAGGGCCAGCGGCTCTCGCTCGAAATCGAGGGCGCGCGGCTAGGCCGCACGATGTTCGACCCGACGATTGCGATTCAGGACGCCAGTGGGCACGTGCTCGCCAGCTCCGACGACACGCCGCTCCTCGGCCACGACAGCTTCATCTCGATGATCGTGCCGGCCGACGGGAAATATTTCGTTCAGGTGCGCGACATGATCTACAGCGGCAACGGCCACGCCTACCGGCTGCACGTCGGCGATTTTCCGCGCCCCGCAGTCGTCTTCCCGCTCGGCGGCCGGCCGGGCGAAACGCTCCAAGCTAAATTCCTCGGCGATCCCAGCGGGGAATTTTCGCAGACCGTGCAACTTCCCGCGGACGCCGCCGAAAAATTTGGCGCGCTCGCCGAGCATGGCGGTGCCTCGCCTTCGCCGAATTGGCTGCGCGTTACGCCGCTGCCCAACGCCGAGTGGGTCCAGCCCGCCGCCACGCAGGCCAAGGCCCCGCTGCTCAATCTGCCCGCGCCCCTCGCGTTCAACGGCATCCTCGAAACCAAGGGCGACGCCGCCTTCTTCAGCCTCACCGCGAAGAAGGATCAGAACCTCGACTTCACCGTGTTCGCGCGACGGCTCGGCTCGCCGCTCGACTCGGTGCTGACGGTGTTCGACGCCAAGGGAAAGAACCTCGGCTCCAACGACGATGCCGCGGGCAATCCCGACAGCACCGTGCGCGTGCGCATCCCCGCCGACGGCGACTACACCGTGAAGGTCGCCGATCAGCTTAACCGCGGCGGCCCGCTCTGCACCTACCGCGTCGAAGTCGCCGAGGTGAAGCCGGTGCTCACGCTCTCGATCCCCGACACCGCCCGCTACGACAACGAGACCCGCAAATCGATCGTCGTCCCGCGCGGGAATCGTTTCGCCGTGCTGATGAACATCGCCCGCGACGGCTTCAACGGCGACCTCACCCTCGCCTTCGACGGCCTGCCCGCCGGCATCACCGCGCACGCTGACACGATACCCGGCAGTTTGTCCGCCGTGCCCGTCGTCTTCGAAGCGACTGCGGAAGCGCCCATCGCGGGCGGTTTGCTCACCCCCGTCGGCAAACCCGCCGACGCCACCAGGGCCGGCGAAGTCACGAGCCGTTTCCGCCACACCGTCGAGTGGGTGCGGATTCAGAACGACACCGTTTACGTAAAGTCCGAGGTGAACCGCATCGCCGCCGCGGTCACCGAGGAGGCACCGTTCAGCGTGCGCATCGTCGAGCCCAAGGTCCCGCTCGTCCAAGTCGGCGAGATGGCGCTGCAAATCATCGCCGAGCGAAAGGAGGGCTTCGACGAACCGATCACGGTGAAGATGCTGTGGAATCCGCCGGGCGTCACGTCGCAGCCCGACATGGTCATCGCCAAGGGCGCGACCTCGATCGCCTACAAACTCAATTCGACCAACAAGGCCGAGACGCGCCCGTGGAAAATCGCCGTCATCGCGAGCGCGACGGTGAAGGGCGGCACCGCCTGCGTTTCCTCCCAACTCGCCCCGCTCGAAGTCGCCCCGCCCCATCTCTTCGGCAAAATCGATCCCGCGAAGGTCGAGCGCGGCCAGACGGGCAAAATGGTCTGCGTGCTCGATCAGAAAATTCCGTTTGAAGGCACCGCTGTCGCCACGCTCACGGGCCTGCCCGACAACATCACCGCCAAGCCCGTCGAGATTACGAAGGTCAGCAAGGAAGCCGTCTTTGAAATCGTGACCAACGAGAAGAGTCCCGGCGGCAACCACAAGAATGTCGCGTGCAGCGTCGTCATCACGCGCGACGGCGAGCCGATCACACACCTCATCGCGCCGGGCAGCATCCTCCGCGTCGACCTCCCGCGCGCGATCCCCGCCGCCCCGGCGGCCTCCGCGGCGAAACCGGTCGCGCAGGTGAAGGAATGAGTTCCGCCATGCAACCATTCGAATCCCATGACGGACGCCGGCAAGTAGGGCGGGTCTTCGACCCGCCCTCCGACCCACGCGAA
>JANXSC010000174.1 GCA_025352845.1 Opitutaceae bacterium | reverse complement strand
GAAACGCGCGCGGGGTTGGCAAGGGCGGAGTTGACCGCCCGCACGAGCCGCGGGCGAAAAGTTTTGCACGCGCGGCGCGGGACGGCGAAATGGCGGCATGACGAATCCGATCGGCAGGGCGGCGGGGTGGTGCGGGCGGGCGGCGCTGGTGCTGGGAATGGCGGGGGCGGCGCTCGCGGCGGCGGAAGATGATTTTTCCAAAACAATCCCGGCGGGGGATTTTTCCGCGGCGGGACTGGCGAAACTTTCGGCGGCGGAACTGGCGCGGCTCGACATGCTGGTGCGCGATTTCAAAAGCGGGGCGCTCGCCACGGCGTTGCGCGAGGCCGCTGTGGCGGCGCAGGCGCGGGAGAAGGCCGAAGCCAACGCCGCGCGGGCCGAGGCCGCGATGCGCGCGGTCAAAGCCGCGGCCGACGCCAAGGCGCGCGCCGCCGCGGAAACGGCCGCGAAGAAACCCGAGGGCGGCCTGCTCGCGAAGGCGCGCGTGCTCCTCACGCCGGGCACGCAGGTGGACTACGCGACGGTGGAAAGCCGCATCGCGGGCGAGTTTCGCGGCTGGGATGGTCGCACGATTTTCACGCTGGAAAACGGGCAGCGCTGGCAATCGGCCGGCGAGTCGACCTACGTCTCGCCGCCGGTGATGAGTCCGGCGGTGAAGATCGGGCCGGGCATGCTCGGCACTTTTTGGATGACGGTCGAGGGCGTGAAGCAGCGCGTGAAAGTCGTGCCGATCGCGGCCTCGAAGTAGGCGCGCGCGGTCGCGAGCGGGAAAATATGCGGGGTGAGGGCACCCCGCCTACAGTTCTATCACGCGGTCGGCGGTGGCGGTTCGCCGGTCGGCTCCGCGTTGGCGGCCTGCTGCTCGTCGGTCTCCACTATGCGGGCGATGCTGAGGAGTTTGTCGCCGGGTTCGAGAGTGACAAGCCGGACGCCCTTGGCGCCGCGGCCGGTCTCGCGGATTTCCTTCACGCGGGTGCGGATGCTCTGGCCCTTGGCGGTGAGCAGCATGACCTCGTCGGTCTCGCTCACGCTGATGGCGCCGGCGACATTCACCGACGCATCATCCGGCAGATCGATCGCGATGACGCCGGTGCCGCCGCGCGACGTGAGGCGGTAATCCCCGAACGGCGTGCGCTTGCCGATGCCATCCTCGCGGGCGACGAGCAGCAGCGCCTTCGGATCGCAGACGGCGATCGTCTTCACGAAGTCGCCGTCGTATTTGAAACGCATGCCGGTGACGCCCACGGTATCGCGGCCCTGATCGCGGAGGTCTTCCTCGTTGAAGCGGACCGCCTGGCCCTTGTGCGAGATGAGGATGATCTCATTCGCGCCGGTGGTGAGCACGCAGCCGACGACGGCGTCGCCCTCTTCGAGCTTGATGCCACGCAGGCCGCTCTCGCGGGTGGCGTTGGTGTAGTCGGCGAGGGTGGTCTTCTTCGTGATGCCGTTCTTCGTGGCCATCGCGACGTGGAGACCACCAGCGAAATCCTTCACGCAGATCATCGCGGCGATTTTTTCGCCCTCGGAGAGGCGAAGGAACGACGAGACGGATTTGCCCTTCGAAGCGCGCGTGCCCTCGGGGACATCGTATACTTTCTTCGCGAGACACTGACCGGTGCTCGTGAAGAAGAGAATGAAGTCGTGCGTCGAGGCGGTGAAGAGGTTCTCCACGAAATCCTCCTCGTAGGTCTCGGCGCCGATCACGCCCTTGCCGCCGCGTTTCTGCGAACGGTATTCGGCGACGGGCGTGCGTTTAATAAAGCCGAGATGGGAGACGGTGATGACGCAGCCCTCGTTGGGGATGACGTCTTCCATCCGGAAATCGCCGGCGGCGCCGACAATCTCGGTGCGGCGCGGCGAGGTGTATTTCGCCTTCATCTCGCCCAGTTCCTTTTTGATCAGGTCGAGGAGCTTCTGTTCGGACGCGAGGATGGAGCGCAGTTCCTCGATGATCTTCATCAACTCAAGATACTCCGCCTCGATCTTGCCGCGTTCGAGGCCGGTGAGTTGGTAGAGGCGGAGTTCGAGGATTGCGTCGGTCTGGCGCTCGGAGAGCGGATACTTCGCCATTAACTTCACCTTGGCCTCCTCGCGGTTCGATGAGGCGCGGATGATTTTGACGAAGTCGTCGAGGTTATCGAGGGCGATGATGTAGCCCTCGAGGATGTGCGCGCGATCCTCGGCCTCCCGGAGGCGGAATTTCGTGCGGCGCGTGACGACATCCCGGCGGTGCTCGATGTAGCACTCGATGAGTTCCTTGATGTTCATCTGCTTCGGCCGCTTCTTGTCGAGGGCGAGGAGCGTGACACCAAAGGAGGATTCGAGCGCGGTCTTCTGGAAAAGCTGGTTGATGACGACCTTGGCCTGCTCGCCGCGCTTCAGCTCGACGACGATACGGGTGTTTTCGTCGGACTCGTCGCGCAGATCGCGGATGCCGTCGATTTCCTTTTCGCCGACGAGTTCGGCGATGCGGAGCACGAGGGTGTTGCGGTTCACGTTATACGGAATCTCCGTGATCACGATCTGCTCCATGCCGCCCTTGAGCTCCTCGGTGTGGGCCTTGCCGCGCGTGCGCACGATGCCTTTGCCGGTTTTCAAATAGCTGAGGATGCCCTCGCGGCCCGAGATGATGCCGCCGGTGGGATAGTCCGGGCCCTTCACGATCTCGCAGATCGCATCCACGGAGATGCGCGGGTCGTCGATGATCGCGACGGTGGCGTCGATGATCTCGTCGAGGTTGTGCGGCGGAATATTCGTCGTCATGCCGACGGCGATGCCGGTCGAGCCGTTCATCAGCAGATTCGGCAACGCGGACGGGAGGACGGTCGGCTCGGTCGTCGACTCCTTGTAATTGGGCACGAAGTCGACCGTGTCTTCCTCGATATGCTTCAGCAGGTCCTCCGCAATGTCGCGGAGCCGGGCCTCGGTGTAACGGTAGGCCGCCGGCGGATCGCCATCGACCGAGCCGAAGTTGCCCTGCGGATCGATGAGCGGGTAACGCATGACCCACGGTTGGGCCATGCGGACGAGCGTGTCGTAAACGGAGGAGTCGCCGTGCGGGTGGTAATTCTTGAGCACCTCGCCAACGACGCCGGCGCACTTGTCGAAGGGCCGGTTGTGCAGCAGGCCCTCGCGCAGCATCGCGTAGAGCACGCGGCGCTGCACCGGCTTCAGGCCATCGCGCGCATCAGGCAGCGCGCGCGAGATGATGACCGACATCGAGTATTCGATGTAGGCCGACTGCATGATGTCGGTGATGTTGGCCGAGGAGAGTTTTTCGTTGGCGGTATACACGGGTGGGAAAAGTAGCGAGTAGCGGGTAGCGAGTAGTGAGTAGCGCGGGGCGACGGATTAGGTGCCGGCGCGTTGGAGGCCGTTGATGTAGCCGTGGAGAAGCCGGGAGACTTCTTCGAGGTCGGCTTGGAGCGCGGTTGTGTCGGCGTAGCGCAGATCGTGGGAGAGGATGAGATGGTAGAGAGCCTCGTCGGCGGAGGCATGGGCGATGTTGTAGAAACGAAGCTTGTCGGGAGTCGTGCGCTTGCGGAATCCCTCGACGAAATTCGCTGGGATGCTAGCGGCGGAGCGACGGAGTTGAGACGTGAGTGCGAACATCTCGTGTTTGGGAAACACCTCAGTGGCGCGATAGACCGCAAGCGTGAAGGCGTGGGCTTTCTGCCACACGACCACATCGCGGAATGACTGGGATTTTTCTGCCATGCTCGCTACCCACTACTCGCTACCCGCTACTCCGGTGTTCACACATCCAAGAATTGCACGTTGAGCGCATTGTCTTCGATGAACTGGCGGCGCGGGGGGACTTCCTCGCCCATGAGGAGCGTGAAGAGGGCGTCGGCTTTGGCGGCGTCCTCGATGGAGACTTTGAGGAGGCGGCGCTTGTCGGGGTCCATCGTCGTTTCGAAGAGCTGCTTCGGGTTCATTTCACCGAGGCCCTTGTAGCGCTGGATGCTGAGGCCCTTGCGGCCGTTGGCGCGGATGGTGGTGACGATGTCGAGGGGGCTCCGCAGTTCGATCTTGTTTTCGGATTTCTGGCCGGGATTTTCTGTGATGGTGAAGAGAGCAATCTCCGTCGCGCTGAAGCGCGCGGTGTCCAGACCCGTCGCGGCGATCGCCTTGAGGAGCTTGGCCATCTCGGTGCTCTCGTAGATTTCGTGGATGGTGACGCGGCGGGCGGGCGTAGCGGGCTTCGAGCCGCCGTTAAACGGCACTGCGGAGGCGGCGCCGTTTTCGGCCTGTTCGGTCAAGTCGGCGTTGAGTCCATGCTCTTGGAGAAACTTGGCGCGCGCGTGCTCGTCGAAAAGGAAACTATGGCTCTCCTTGTTGCCGGCGCGGATGCGCGCGACGTAGCGCGGGAGCGCGTGGGTGGCGGGATCATGGGCGTCGAGGTATTCGGCGAGCGGCGCGCCGTAGCGCGTGACGCCGGCGCCGAGTTTTTCGAGGGCGGCAAAGTTCTCGACGATCTTGTCGATCTGCGCGGGCGCGAAGATGTGCGCGTCGGCGACGCGGGTGAGCACGATATCCTCGGAACCGAGCTCAAGGAGGATGCGGTTCAGCTGCTCGTCGTTGTCGACGTATTGCTCGCGTTTCTTGCGCTTGATTTTGTAGAGCGGCGGCTGGGCGATGTAGATGTAGCCGCGCTCGATCAGGCCCTTCATCTGGCGGTAGAGAAACGTGAGGAGCAGCGTGCGGATGTGGGAGCCGTCGACGTCGGCATCCGTCATGATGATGATTTTGTGGTAGCGCGCTTTCGCGGCGTTGAAGCCGCCGACGGCCTCGTCGCCCTCACCGATGCCCGTGCCGCAGGCGGTGATGAGGGTGCGGATTTCCTCGTTGGCGAGCACCTTGTCGAGACGCGCCTTCTCGGTGTTGATGAGCTTGCCGCGCAGTGGAAGGATCGCCTGGAAACGGCGGTCGCGGCCCTGCTTGGCGGAGCCGCCGGCGGAGTCGCCCTCGACGATGTAGAGTTCGGTGAGCGCGGGATCGCGCTCGGAGCAATCGGCGAGTTTGCCGGGCAGGCCGCCGCTGGAGAGCGCGCCTTTGCGGACGGTTTCGCGAGCCTTGCGGGCGGCCTCGCGGGCGCGAGCGGCGTTGAGGCCTTTGTCGACGATGCGTTTCGCGATGCCGGGATTGGTCTCGAAGTATTGCATCAGGCCTTCGTAGGTGACGGAGCTGACGACGCCTTCGACCTCGGGGGAGAGGAGCTTCACTTTCGTCTGCGACTCGAACTTCGGATCGCTGTGCTTGATCGAGATGACGGCGGCGAGGCCCTCGCGCACGTCGTCGCCGGTGATCTGGGGATCCTTGTCCTTCAGCAGATTGTTCGCCTTGGAAAATTGGTTGATGGCGCGGGTCAGCGCGCTGCGGAAACCGGAGAGGTGCGTGCCGCCATCGGGATTGTGAATCGTGTTGGTGTAACAAAGAACCTGATCGTTATAGCTGTCGTTGCATTGCGAGGTCGTGCTGCAATACAACGACACCTATAACGATCAGGTCCTCTGTTACACCAACACGATTCACAATCCCGACGGC
>JANXSC010000123.1 GCA_025352845.1 Opitutaceae bacterium | reverse complement strand
GGTTGTCCTGCAAGAGGCCATCTTTGTAGGCTGAACCCAGCGCCACCCGGAGATACTTGAGCGACTTGTTGGCCGTTGCGGCTGACGTGCGCGCCAACACGGCGTCGCGATACTTAGCCACATCCGCTTTACCAAGTTGGGAGATGTCGTTTTCGGAGCGTGAACCAAGCGATTGCAGAAAATCTCGCACAATCTGAGCATACGCCAACTGAGTGCGAGGAGAGGTGTCTGCCTTGCGTCTTTCCGCCCAGCCAGTGAGGAAATCGCGCGCAGTCGCCGAGGCCAACGGCTCGTTGTTAACGACCTCGTAGATGTCCGACAGAACCCGGCGAGCTTGCGCCTCACCAAGCCGACGCTCGGAGCCGAGCTTGGCTGCATGCTCCCATGCATCTGCAATCTTTTGCGCCTTTTTACGGTTCGATTGCTTCGTGGATCGCTGGAGCCTGCACCCGTCTGGGCCGTAGTAGCAGGCAAAGAAATAGGGCGAACGGGGTTTGTTCCTAAGCGAGGCCATTTCGATACTTTAGTGGCAACAATAGTGACAACGCGTCAAGGTGTTTCTGGGTATTTCAGAATGTGTTTTCTCCTATGGAGAGTGCCTTGCCGCTAGGTCGTGGAAGTATCGCGGGTTCGAGTCCCGTTGGCCGCCCCATTTTTCTCCCCGGAAGGGGACCATCACGAGGTGGGATACCTCGTGCACGTGGCGAGGCGTGCCGCCTCAGTTCAGGGCCTTCAGCGCAATCAACGCGAGCGTCACCGTGATTGCGCCACCGATGCGCGTGGCGATCTGGGCGAAGGGCATCATCTGCATCCGGTTCGCGGCGGTGAGAATCGCCACGTCCCCCGTGCCGCCCTGGCCCGAGTGGCAGGCGTTCACGATGGCGGCCTCGATCGGGTAGAGTTTCACCCACTTGCCGACGAACCATCCCGTCGTCATCAGGGTGACGACGGTCGCGATGATGGTGGCGAGATTCGCGGGGTGCAGCGCGGCCATGAGTTTGTCCCACGGCGTCATCGCCACGCCGATCGCAAAGAGCAGCGGGTAGGTCACGGCGGTGCGGAAAAATTTATAGACGATACCCGCGCCGTGCTGGAGCTGCGGCGGGACGACGTAGCCGAGCTTCACCGCGACGGCGATGAACAGCATCACCACCGGCGCGGGAAACCGAAACGTCTCCGGGGGCAGCGTGCTCGCCGCGACCCCAATCAGGTAGAGCGTGATCGCGATGCTCGCGCCGGCGGCGATGTGGCTCACGTCCATGTGGCTGCCGATTTCCTCCTGCTGCGCCTTGAGTTCGTCGTGTTCGCCCGGCTGGAGCCGGCCCTCGCCCGTGAGGTGCGGAAAGCGTTTGCCGACGAAGTTGAGTGTGCCAGCGAGCAGAATCGCGGTGAGGCTGCCGAACATCACCGGCGGCAGCACGCGCGCGAACTCGTCGCCCTGTTGCAGGTGGAGAATCTCCGCGTAGCCCATCGAGAGCGGAATCGCGCCCTCGCCCACCCCGCCGCCCATGATGGGGACGACGATGTAGAAAAACGTGTGTTTCGCGCCGAGCCCGAGCAGCACGCCCACGCCCGTGCCGACGAGCGCCGCGGCGACCGAACCCGCCGCGAGCGGGATGAAGATTTTCAGAAACCCCTTGATGAGCACCGTGCGATCCATGCTCAGGATCGAGCCGACGATGATGCACGCGATGAAGAGATAGAGGAAGTTGGTCTGCCGCGTGAAATCCGTGACCGTCTGCGTGATGACATCCGGCACGTAGTGGTTGAACGCGAGGTAGGACGGGATGAACGTCGCCAAGATCGCCGCACCGCCGATGTCCTTCAGCAGCGGGATTCGCTTCCCGATCTCCGCGCACACGAAGCCACCGACGGCGAGCACCGCGAGCATCGTGCAGACATCGTTCGGCGTCTTGCCCGACGCGGGAAATTTCCCCGTGAGCACGAACGCCGTGAGCAAGCCCACGAGCACGACGAGCACCGGCAGCGGCAAGATGCCGATGCGGAACTCCATCAGCTTCCACCAGCCGTGGGGCCAGAACTTTTGTTTCGTCGGGGCGGGGCGCGGAGACTCGGGAGCGGGCATGGGGTGAGGCACGGTAGTAAACGGAGTCTCCCGCGCACGAATAAACGCGCGCTGAAATCTCCCTGAATTTCAGTTTAGGGCGTATCCTCCGGACGCAGGGCCGGCGCTTGTCGCCGTGCCGTCGTGCTAGCCCTATCCGCGAACCCGACCGCCACTCAGAACGAGTAGCGCACGGACGCCGTGATCTTGCGCGGCGCTCCGGGGTTGAGATCGGTGGGCGCGTCACCGCCGGCGATGTAAGACTTGTCGGTCACGTTGTTGATGTTGATCGCGCAGTCGTAGCGCTTCCACTTGTAGTAGAACGCGAGGTCGGCGCGCGTGACGGACGGAATCGTCAGCATGTTCGCGGCGCGGTTATCGAGGACGATGTTTTGCTCGCCGGTGTGGACGAGGCCGAAGCCGATGCCGAGGCCGCGCAGGTCGCCGGCGGGAATGTTGTAGCGCGTCCAGACGTTGCCGCTCCGACGCGGGGCATTCGCGAGCTTGGCACCGACGAGCGTGGGGACGGCGGTTTGCGTGACGTGCGCGTTGTTGTGGCTGAAGCCGACCTGCGTCTGCCAATGCGGAACGGGCTGGTAGTTCACCGAGAGCTCGACGCCTTTGCTCTGACTGGAGAGCGCGCGGTAAACCTGGATGCCGGTCGCAAGGTCGAAGACGTTCGGCACGGGCTCGACGACGTCCTTCCGCGCGATCTCGTAGCAGGAAACGGTCACGCCGATCTGGCGGTTTAGGAAATCCGACTTCATGCCGATTTCCTTTTGATTCGCGGTTTCGGGTTTCGGCTGCGGCGCGCCGAGGGCGACGCCCTGCGGCGGCGTCGGCTTAAACGATTCCGCGTAGCTGCCGTAAAACGAGAGCGCGTCGGTCGGCTGGTAAACCAAACCCGCCGAGGGCACGGTCGAGCGCGGATGATTGGTCTGGCCCGGATTCACGAGGGCACGGCTGGGGAGGAGCACGGCGAAATCCGTGTATTGCGTGTCGTATTTCTCGGTGTGGACGCCGAGGGAGGCGCGCCATTGCTTGCCGAGTTTGATCTGGTCGGAGAAGTAGGCGCCGTAGTTGTAGTATTTGGAAACGCCGATCTGCGTCGGGCCGGTGCCCGTGGTGGCGTTGGTCGTCGGGTAAGTCGTCAGGCCGTGGATGGGCGCGTAAACATTGATCGGCGCGCCGATGGTGTTTTGGAAAAGCCAGCGCGTGAAGTTGTGCGTCTCGAAGCCGCCGTTCACGCCGAAGAGCAGAGTCTGCTTGAACGCGTCGGATCCGACATCGCCATAAACGTTGAGGTCATAATACGTGTAGCGGCGGCGGTTCCAGGTGTCGCGCAGGCGCTGCGTGATCGTGCTGTTGGCGAGGACCGCGAGGTTGGTGTTGACGGCGCGGTTCTCGAGGAGGCGGCGGCCATCGACGTGCTGCACGTCCCGGAAATTGAATTTCGCGGCCCACTTGTTTTGAAAGCGGTGCGTGGCGACGAGGTTGTAAACATCGCCGCGATCGTAGGCGGTGTTGCCGCGGTCCTGATAGACGATCGAGTGGTCGCTCGGGATGTTGACCGCGAGGCTGGCGGGCGCGACGAGCGCCTGATCCTGAATCGCGAAGCGGTGTTCGCGGTGCAGCTCGACCTTGAGGGTCACCTCGGTGTTTTCGTTGAGGCGGTAGGTGAGCGACGGGAAGAAATAATAATTTCGTGCCCAGTCGAACTGGCGCCACGTCGGCGCGTCCTCGTAGGAGGCGATGAAGCGATAGAGGAAGTGCTTGCCGGAATCGAGCGGGCCGGTGGTGTCGATCTGACTGGTGAAGCCGCTGCCGTTCTTGCCCTGGTCGCCCGCGTAGCTCGCGACGGAGGCGAACACCGACGTGGCCTGCTTCGCCGACGGCTGCTTCGTCACGATGTTGATGAGGCCGCCGGGGTTCATCGAGCCGTAGAGCACGGAGCTCGGACCCTTGAGGACTTCGACGCGCTCGACGTTCGCGGTCGTCGGCGAACCGAACCGCGATGCGCCGCCGGGCAGGCCGTCGGTCTGGAGATTATTGATCATCGTGTTGGTGGCGGCGTTGGTGTAGCCGCGCAGCGTGAAGCCGGCCGCGGCCGGACTCTCGCGCGTCATGCCGACGACGTAGGGATAGAGATCGTCGAGCGAGGCGGCGAGTTTGTCGCCGATGAACGAGGCGTTGAGCACCTGCAACGTCGCCGCGAGATCCTTCAGCTCGAGCGGGATTTTGCTCGCGGCCGAGGTGGTCGTCTCGGCGTAGCTGTCGACGGTCGTGCTGACCTTGAACTCGCCGAGCTTGACGATGTCGTCAGTCGCGCCGGTGGCGGAGGTTTTGGACGGCTCGGCGGCATGGAGGGAAGTCGCCAGCGCAAGCGCGCAGCCAACGAAGGAGCGCACGAGGGCGCGACGGAGGGAAGCGTTCATGGGTTTTGCAGGAGGGGTTTGGCTGACGGGTGGAAGACCGCAGAAAAATCCGCGTGACCGGCCACGATAGCCAGACCGAATAAATCCAATCTGAACGAAATCTGAACCTTTCAACAGGCGGTGAGGGCCTCGCCGATCGATCCGGCCGATCACGCGCGGCGCAGCTGAACGGAAATTAATTTCCTTTTCGCTTTCGTCCGCCCCGCCCGGCGTCAGCGCCCGCCGATGCCGCGGTGCGCCTGCTCGCATGGACCACCCAGAAACGCGGTGTGCGCGACGGCGGCTGGGCCGTGAACACCGACGCCGCGATCGCGCCGGGTGCGGTGGCGTTTGCGCGGCTCGGGGGAGGCTCGACTCATTTCGCGCTCATGCGCGGGCTCGTCGCGGGCGGGGTCGCGTGGGAAGGCATCGCGGAGCGGAAAAAAAGATTTCCTCGGTATTGGCCTCTCGCGCGGAGTCAGCATCGCGAGCAGACGCGAGGAGCTGCTTGCCGAAGCCGTCTACCGCTGGCAACTGACACCCACGCTGTCGCTCTCGCCCGATGTGCAGTGGGATCCGCCACCCCGCGCGCTCGCATGCGGCGGGCGCGTGGCTGTTCGGATTGCGGTGCGCAATTTTTCGTTAACGCGCAAACGATCTGGCGTGCCGCCCGCTCACTCGCGCTCGAACACAATCTTGCCGCCGAAGATCGTGCGCACGACCTCCGTCGCAAGAATCTCCTCGGGCCGCGCCGTAAGGATGTCGCGCGACAACACGACGAGATCGGCGAGCTTGCCCGCGGTGATGGAGCCCTTGCGCTCCTCCTCGTGCGAGGCGTAGGCGGGGTTGAGCGTGTAGGCTTGGATCGCCTCGGCCACGGTCAGGCACTGCTCGGGATGCCAGCCCTGCTCCGGCACGCCGGAGGGATCGCGGCGCGTGACGGCGGCGTAGATATTTTTCAACGGCTCGAACGGCGAGACATCGGTCTTGTTGAAGAGACCCGGAAAATCCGAGACGAGATTCACGCGCACGCCGCGCTCGATCATCGTGCGCCAGGCGAAGGCGGTCTTCGCGCGCTCGGGGCCGAGGTTGCGCTCGAGCGCCGCAGTGTCTTCGCCGAGGAGCTGCCGCGGCGTCACGTCCGCGATCATTCCCATCCGGCCGGCGCGCGCGAGATCGTCGGGCGTGGCGAACCACACGTGGATGATCCGGAAACGCCGGTCACGCGGGCCGTTCGCGGCGATGGTTTTTTCGTAGCGGTTGAGCAGCACGTTCAGCCCGCGGTCGCCGATCACGTGGATGCCGAGGTCGAAGCCGGCGCGGTCGGCCCCGTCCATCTGGCGCTGGGTGGTGGCCTCGTCGAGGAAGCGAAACGTGAAGTTGCCGGCGAACGAGCCCGCGTTGGCCAACGGCGCAAACATCAGCGTGCCGTCCACAAAATCCTTGATGTTGCCGTGGTGGATGAACTCGTCGCCGCCGCCGGGCCGGATGCCGTGCGCCGCGAGATCGGGCCAGACCGCGAGCGCCATGAAGGTGTGGACGCGGAGCGTGAGTTCGCCGCGCGCCTTCAGCTCGCGATAGATCGCGAGGTTGGTGTAGCTGCGCTCGACGAAGGTCGAAAACGACTGCGCCTGCGAAATCTCGTCCACCCTCGTCATGTCGTGGATCGACGTGAGGCCGGCGCGGTTGAGCGCGGCGATCACGCCGCGCGCGCCAATGAGCTTTTGCGCAAGCGCGGGCGGCGGCAGGAGTTTTTCCATCTGCTCCCCGGCCGTGCCGATCAAAATGCCGGTCATTTTTCCGGTCGCGGGATCGCGCTCGTATATGCCGCCGCGCGGATCGGGCGTGTTTTCGAGCACGCCCGCGATGCGCAGCGCGCGGGTGTTGGCAAAATACGTGTGGTCGAAATGCCGGAACAGCACCGGATGATCCGGCGCGATCACATCCACGGCCGCGAGGTCGGGCTTGAACGACGCAAAGCCGGTCTCGCCTTTTTTCTGCGCGGCCCAAAACGCAAACGTGCCCCAGTCGCCGCCCGTGATCCACCGGCCCGGCGTCACGCGCGCGCAGACGAGCGGCGGTTCGATCGCGGATAACATCGCGATCCGCGGCATCCCCGTCGAGAACCGCGGCAACTACCGACTCAACGGCTCGCTGCCCGTCGTGAACCTCGTTGATCTCTCGCTCGAGAACAAGGAACGCGTCGAGGTGCTCAAGGGCGCCACGTCGCTCTTCTACGGCTTCGTGCCGCCGAGCGGC
>JANXSC010000112.1 GCA_025352845.1 Opitutaceae bacterium | reverse complement strand
CGAGGCGCGCTCGGCGATCTTCGAATACATCGAGACATTTTATAATCGCACGAGACTCCACTCAAGTCTCGGCTACCTCAGCCCCGTCACCTTCGAGTCCAAACTAAAACCATAAATTATCCCCGCAACACGTGTCCGAGAAATCGGGGCAAGCCCAACATGACCCCGTTTCCGTTTCCTCCGTTTCCGTTTCCCGGCGGATTTGGGGGTTCGATCCGGTGATAGGTGACACTCTGTCCGGGGAGATGGGTGACACTTTGATACAGTGTAAGTCGCCGCTATGGCGAGGGGATTGGTGGTTGTTTCCGGGAGATATATTTAGGGAGGGGTTTCGGGGAGGGAGCTTGCTCCCGCCCCGCCCTCCCTGCCGCCGCAGGCGGCCGGTTTGGAGCCGGGGCCGGGCGCAGCGGTGCGACGTAGGCCGCCGGCTGGAAGCGACCGCCCCCGGCGTCGAAGGCGAGATGGCCGAGTTGGACGTTGGCGAAGTGGAGTTCGGTCTGGCCGGCGGGATTGAGCCGCAGGCCGACGCGTTTGCCGGCGAAGGCGTCGCCGACATGATAGTTCCGGCCCTCGTGCGCGAGGTGCCCGGAGTCCGAGACGAGCTTCACTTCGTAATCCGGGGGATAGACCAGCGGTTTGTCGTCCTCGCCGAGGCGGCGCGCGCTGGGTTGGTAAAAATCGACCGGCGGTTGCTGGTCGAGCGACTCGTGGGGTCGCTCATGATTATAGGTGTGCCGCCAGCGTTCGAAGCGGCGTTGTTGCGCGGCGAGGTTGACCGACGGCGGCTCGACCGCCTCGGCCTTCAGGTCGCGGTGCATGCGTTCGTGCGAGCCGTTGTCCTGGGGCGAGGCCGGGCGGGTGAACTCCACCTCGATGCCCTGCTCGATCCACCACAGGCTCAAACTCGACAGGCGGCCCAACCCGTGGGAGGCGAAGGGCGAACCCAGATCGCAGCGGATGATTTCCGGCAGGCCATGGTGGCGCATCAGCCCGCGAAACGCGCGCCGCGTGCTTTTGAACTGTTGGTTCGGGCGCGCGTCGCACGCGATCACGTAGTGGCTATAGCGGTCGCAGACCGTCAGCGGATCGCAGCGCTGCTGGTTGCCCAGTATGAACCAGCCCTTGAAGTCCACCGTCCAGACTTCGTTGGGTTGCGCCGGCTGCGTCAGGTCCGCGTTGCCGGCGGCAAACGCACCGGGCCGCCGCCGGCGGCGGACACTCAGGCCATGGCGGCGCAGGATCTCGGCGATTGTGCTGCACGCCGGCGACCGCTCGATCGCGTGCTTCGCCGCCAAGACCGCCTGCAGTTTTTTCGGCCCCCACGTGCGGTGGAGCCGGCGTTCCGCGAGCAGGAGCGCCGTCACCGCCGCGGCGGTGCGCTGCGGCGAGTGGTGCGGCCGGTGGCTGCGCCGCTGCAATCCCGCCAGCCCCAGCGCCGCGTAGCGCTCCAGATGTTTGTAGCCGGTCTTGCGGCTGATGCCGAACTGCTCGCACAAATCCGTGACGCTGAAGCGCCCGCTCTGCGCGAGGATGACGAAGCGATTTGTTTCTTCCATGGGAGTGATAGTTGGCCAGGGCATCGTGCCCTATGTGTAACCCATCTCCCCGGTTTAACTGTCACCGATCTCGCCGGTTCATACCTTTCCCCTCCTGACCCCTTTTTCCCCTCCTGACCCCTTTTTTCCCTCCCATAACTTAATTTCCTCGATCCGCTGTCCAACGGATGGGGTCCACCTCACAACGGGCCATTTTGGGTATAATTAAAGGCCCCGGCATTCCGGCCGTTCAGATGAAACGTCGTTTTCGCGATCTCGAAGTTTGTTGGCGCGGCCGTGCCGACATCCACCGCGATCCATTTCGCGACCAACTCCGTGATCTTCTCCTCCGGAGCCACATGAAAAACCACGAACATGGCCTTACCCGCGGCGGGAAACGGCTTGTTCGCCCCGATGGGCTGCCAGTCACCCGTATACGTTAGTCATGGCACCAGTTCACTGGCCGCAGCCTCAGTCGCAGCGACCTCCGCGCGAACGGCCAGCAAGACCGCACCCAGGCAACCGATACGATGGCAGAATTTCATGGACTGGTGTCGGTTCAACTCAACCTGTGCGACTAAAAGTCGGTGATTACTCCATTCTCGACCGTCACCTTTTCCCGCTGCCCGTCGATCATGACTTCAATCTCGCCCGCAGGCAGACCGACGTCGGCCGCACCGAAATAGGACGCTAATTTTTCCTTTCCGCCTGGCTCAAGTAAATCGAAGCGCGTGCCGCTCGCTCCTTGCAGACGCAGGACACCCACGTGAATGCGGGTGTCAAAACGCGATTGAACGGGAATGCCCGAGATTTTGCGTCCGCCGATGACCAGATCATAAGTCCCGGGCAGTATTTCGATCGTGACGTCGCCGAAGTCGCTCCGGATCTTGGTCGCGTCACCGCTTTTAAAAAGGTCAATGCGCGTGCCGCCGATTTTGGTTCCGGCCGGGAACGCGATGACGATGTGACCAAGCCTACCCTTAAGCCCGGCGTCGGCCACCAACTCGTATGGGGTGGGAGCGGATGCGGGCGGCAAACGCATGCCGACTAACGGATGAAAAGTCCCTTGGCCTGTGGTGATATTCGTGGCACGGGAGGCCTCCGAAGCCACGGCCGTAGTCGCCTGTTTCCCGGCCTCGCTGCCTTTGGTCGGGCAATCCACCTCAAGGACGTCGTCAAGCGTCTGGATCATCTGGTTCAACAACATCGGGGTGGGATCGGTTGCCCCGGCGAGGAGCTGGGCGTAGTAGAATCCGTCGTTCAGAGCATCGACCAGCATGTCCTTGAAAACATTCTCCAAACCGCTCAATCCCGGCGGCAACGGCGCAAGGTGCATGCTGCCAACATCGAGGTGGAGATAGAGATGGCCCGGCTCACCGATCCGGCATTTTTCGATGTCGACAACCGGGTTGTAGCGCAGCGCGACCGTGATGTTGCGGGCGGTGCCGCCCAGTTCGACGCGCCCGCTGAAATGACAGGGCTCGGCCAAGTCGGTGACATCGGGACGAAAGCGCAGCTTGAAGGCCGTGAAGGATACGCTGTCGATCGTATATGAGGCGACGACGCCTTCATCGACGATGCGGATCGAAGGGCTGCCGAGTTTCAGGCTGAAGGTGCCCGCGCTTACTTTCACGCCGAGGCAGTCGCTGATCATATATTTATGCTGGGCGAGCAGCGCGACGTTGATCGTCTGATCACCGACGCGGCGGGCGGCGGTGGTTGTTATCTCCTGCGCGTTGGGCATGTCCTTCAAGTAAACGCGACCGGCGGGCAGAATTATTTGGTGGGCGCCGGCGGGAAAAATCGCCTGCGGGCGAGATACAAAAGCCGGATCTCGTTCGCCGTGGGGATTCTCAGCATCCGGGGAAAGCTGGCCGCGCCGCTCGCGGGGAGCGAAGCGCGGCCCGGGGCCGGATGACGGCGGCGCGGCCGTGGCGCCGCGCATCGCGCTCGCCGTGGAGCCCTCGGAGACGGTGATAACTAACGTGTCGACCTTTGGCGCTTCGGGGGTGGTAGTCGGCCGGGAGTTCTTGCCATCTTTAACCGCCGGGTTGGATGGAGCGGCTGCCCTGGCCGAAAGCGGGCCAAGCGACGTGAAGCAGGCGACTACTGCGGCGATGGCCCGCAGTTGGGACGGTGATGTTCGCATGTGTGATCCCTTAATGATGTATGGTTTTGCGTTCTGTTCTGCCTGCGACCGGAGTCCGCTTCAGCGGACTGAGATCTCTGACGGCGACGAGAAGCCGTGATGGCGGATAGAGAGAAAGCAACGGGAGCGTTTCGATCGCGGGGAAGGACCAAGGGGGTGATAGCGGAAAACGGTTCGGCATTAAACCCATTGCAGATGATCGCAAACACGAAGTTGCCGTTAATTCAACCGGTGCTGCGTGCTCTGGCTGTTCGTGCGGCGGATCTTCGCGGTTTCCTCGTGGCCCCCAAACTCGAGCTCCTCGCCGGCAGCGCCGTCATCCAGTCGAACGACAACTGGGGTGGCACCGCGGTGATCAGCGCCGCGGTGTCGAGTGTCGGGGCCTTCGCCCTCGGCGCCGCGAGCAAAGACGCCGTGCTGCTCGTGACCCTACAGCCCGGCAGCTACATCGCGCAAGTCTCCGGCGTCGCCAACACCACTGGCGGCGCCCTCGTCGAAATTTACGAGGTGCCGTAAACGTGGATTGCGGCTTTTGAATCACCAGGCCCGGCAGAAACAGCACGGCACCCCGCAGCTGCTCGAAGCCATCCAACCCCGCAGCCTGGCCTGCACGGTGTTTCATTGACGGTGTCTCGTCCCCTGCGTTCTCCCAACAAAAATCAGGACGCGGGGGCGGGCACGGCGGTGCCGGTGCCGTGCAACAACTCGTGCACTTTTCCGAGCAGCGCCTCGGTCTTGAAGGGCTTGTGCAAAAATCCGTCGGCAAATTCTTCCGGCTTGAACGGCGGCCGGTTGCCCAGCGAAGAGGAGAGACCGCTCACGACCAGCACCTTGGTGTCGGGATTCAGCCGGCGCAGCGCGCGGCCGAGCATCGCGCCGTCGAGGTGCGGCATGTGCAGGTCGGTGATCACGAGTTTGATCTCGGCCGCGCGCTGCGCAAAGATCACCGTCGCCGCCGCGCCGTCGGGGGCGACGATCGCGCGGTAGCCGTTGCGCGTGAGCATCGTCGTCAGCATGTCGCGGATCTGGCGTTCG
>JANXSC010000077.1 GCA_025352845.1 Opitutaceae bacterium | reverse complement strand
TCGAGGTGGCTTTCGAGGCCACGTTTGCCGGCACCATGGTTTACCGGACAAGCAAGCTCCATACACTGGGCAACTGGTGGGAAACCTTGATCCGCAAAACTTGGCTGCCGGCGCTGGTCATAGCCATCATACTCGTCGCTTTGGGAGCCAAATTGCAGCATGACAACCCCGAGGCCTTGACAATGGCGCAGGCATTCAAGGCGCGTCGCTCGATGCAAAAATAGCCCGGCATCGCATGCTTAAGGGATCCCGGTGTGAACCGTGATCGTTGGAGATGGGATAGCGCCCAATGACGCGATGCCGCGGCGTCACGCCCTGAACTTCAGCTCCCGCGACGGCTCGCGGCCATGGCCGGTGATTGACATGCGGTCACCGATGAAACTCGCAGTCGCAAAGGCGGTCGTGTCCGCCGTCTCGACCATCCCGTGCATCGTGACAAAGTGAACGCCGTTTCGCTCGCCGTAGTTTCCTGCGTGATTGTGGCCGTTGAGCCACGCGACGACGTGCGGATGCCGATCGAGCGTCGTGAGCACATCGGCGGCATTCCAAAGATTGTGCTCGTTGTCGGGGAAGACCGGATGGTGCGCGAAAATGATCACCTTCTGCCCCGCGGCCCGCGCCTCGGCGCACGTGCGGTCGAGCCACGCGAGCTGCGTCGTGCCGATCGCGCCGTTCCACGGTTGGGCTTGGCGGAGCTTGCACTCCTTCACGCTGGCGAGTTCGCGTTCCGCCGCGCTGCGCTCCGCGGTGCCGGCGGCGTGCGCGTAGGTGCTCACGTCGTTGGTATCGAGCACCACGAAGCGAAACTGGCCGTGGACAAATGATCCGTAGCGCCACGGCATCCCGAGCCGCTTCGGCACGCCCGACTTCAACTCGTCGATCACATCGAAATCGTGGTTGCCGAGCAGTTGGTGCCAGCGGTGCCGGCTGCGCACGAGCGGCTGCGTGATTTCGTCGAAGCTCTTCCACTCGCGATCGATGAGGTCGCCGAGGTGGACGCAGAACGCGAGATCGCGCCCGTTGAAGTGATCCACCGCCGCGCCGAGTTTCCCGATCGACTGGCGATAGAAGCGCGTGCCCTTTGCCTCCACGTCGGCGTATTGGGCATCGGCGACGAGTCCGATTTCGAAGCCGTCGCTCTCCGCGCCGCGGCTGATGAACGGCGCGGTCGCAGCGGCGGTGATCGCAGTCTTGAGGAACGCGCGCCGGGAACTGGTGCGCGCGAGCATCATTGCGCGACGAGCCAACCGTTGAACCTCATCCACGATTCACAGTGCTTCGGCCACTCGGCGGTCGGGCCCAGCTTCGGGTCCATGCCGGAGCCGTGCGGGCCCTTCGCGTAGAGATGCATCTCGATCGGGGCCTTCGCGCGGCGCATCGCCTGATAGAAGAGCAGGCTGTTTTCCACCACGACCGTTGTGTCCTCGGAGGAATGCACGAGAAAGGTCGGCGATGTTTCCTTCGTAACCTGCTCTTCGACGGACCAGCGGTGCTTCAATTCCGCGCTCGGGTTTTCACCGAGCAACGCGCGCCGCGACGTGCCATGGCCGAACGCGTCCTGCATGCTTATGACGGGGAAAACGAGCACCATGAAATCCGGCCGACCGCTGACTGCATCGAGCGCGGCACCGGTTTTCCCCTCGGGTGCGGCGAAGAGCGTGCCCGCGCTCGCCGTCAAGTGACCGCCCGCCGATCCACCGAGCATCCCGACGCGTTCCGCGTGCACGCCGAACTCCTCGGCGCGGGAACGGACCACGCGCACAGCGCGCAACGCATCGCGCAGCGGCGCCGGCTGGCCGTAGTCGGCGTGGCGGTATTTCAGCAGAAACACAGTGACGCCGATGCGGTTCAACCAACGCACGACCTCGCCGCCATTCACGCCGGCGGCGACGCGAACATAGCCACCACCCGGCGCATAGATGACGGCGGTGCCGAGCGGTTTCTCCGGCGCAAGGACCGTGAGCGTGGGATGGTGAATATTGGTGTAGCGACCGGTGCCGTCGTCTTTTTCCGGACCCGCATCCGCCTTAATCCCCGGCACGCCTTCCAGCCAAAGCTCGATCACGCGTGGCTCGGCAGCACAGAGCTGAATCGCAGTCCAGGCGAGCAATCCGACGAGACACCGCGTTCTCATTTGCGGTCCCAGGGAAACGAAATCGTCGGCGCCTCGACATAACGCTTCATCGTGAGCGCGAGTTTCGTGCCGCTGCCGGGCTCAAGCTTCATGGTGAACGTGCGTGCGCCGATCTTTTGCGTGCGACCCTCGCGCTCGACCGAATCGATGCGGTGTTCGCCGTAGGCGCCGCCTTGCACGACGACCGTGCGCGATTCCGTGGCACTGAGATTCACGAGGGTGACGACAGTGCGCGTGTCGGTCAGCTCACTCACGAGCGCACCGACATCCTCCGGCACACCCGCGCGTTTGCGAAGGGGATCGAAATAGCGCAGGCGCGCATTGAGCAACTCTCCCGCCCGGCCGGGAGGGATCGCGCCCCACATCAATTGTTGCAGCGCATGAACCGCGGTGGGATTGAAATCCATCATGTTGTCCGCGAGCCGTCGCTCCGGAGGCCGGGTGTCGCTGCGAAACCCCTCCACCCTCTTCGCCACCGTCGCGAGATCGCGGCGGAGCGAAGCTTCGGGAAATCCGGCATTTTTCCCGTCGAGAAATTCGATCCACTCGCTCGTGCGGACGCGGGCACGGTCATCGGCGCGTTGCGACCAATACCACACCTCCAGCGCCCCGACATTCCAAGGTGTGCCCTGCCAGCCATACCAGCCGTCGGCGCCGTGCATCGTCGGGTATTCTTTGCGGCCATCTGCCGTCGTCCGTGCGTGCGAGTTCACCGCGTCCGCCATCGCGCGCCACGCATCGACATATTTTTGATCGCCGGTCACGAGTAGCGCGTTGTTGAAGCCGATGATCGCGCGCGGGATTCGGTTGCGGTTCTCGCGGCGACCGTTGACGGGATTTACAGGACTGAAACCCCAGCCGTAGGCGTTGCCCCACCACTTGCCCTCGGGTCCGCCGATCTTGCCGTCGCGATAATCAACGTAGCTCGGGATCACGCCGCCGTTGGCTTTCATCCGCGCGAGCCAGGCATCCATGTAATCGACGAGCCATTTTTTGTATTTCGGCTCGTTCGCCAGCAGGTAGGCATCGGTCGGCAGTGTGGTCGCGACGAGGTTCAGGAAATGATCGCCCGCGACATCGCCGTAGGGTTCGTAGTGCTGGAGAAACTGGGCGTAGGTGTTCTCACCGTGCCCGGCCACGAAGCCCGAGGGATCAAACGGATCGCCGACCCAGTCGAGCGCGGTGGCCTTGCGGAGCATCGGGCCTTTGCTGCCGTTCTGCATCGAGCGGATGAGTTTCAATTTCGGATCGTAGTTCTGCGCCTCCGGATCCTCGCCCATGTAGAGCCCCGCCCAGCGCCGCGCGCGCTCCTGATAGATCGACAGCGTCGGCACGGAGAGGCCCATCATGTTGAAGGTCCGAAGTCCCTCACCGTGGTGCATCCAGTCGGACTGCGCGGAGAACTCCTTGAAATACATCCCGTCGCGGCCGGCCGGCACATCGACGGTCTTCGCCTCCGAATACTGGCGAATCATGCCGTTCCACGTTTTCAGGAAAACGGGCATGAGCGCGTCGCCCGCGCCGAGTGCGTGGAGTTGCGGCCAGTCGGCAAAATTTTCGAACGCATCGTCGGGACCGTCGTTCGCGCCCCAGCGCACGAAGCACTGGAGGTAGCCGCGCTCGTCGTAATATTTCCGCGCGTATTCGAGACACGCGGGGACGCTCTCCGCGAGCAAACGCCGCTCCAGTTTCGCCCACTCCGGCGCGGGCATGGGAGTCGAAATGGAAAGAGTCGGCGACGTCTCGGCCGCGAAAGCCGAGACCGCGCCCACCAGCGCCAGGCAGAAAGGAATTTTCCGAATCAGATTCATGGCAGCTCCTTGATGCGGATTCGCCGATACTCCATCTGGCCGACATCGCCCTCGAGCCCGATGGGGCCCGTCGCCGGAACCTTCATCGCCTCTTCGAGCAGCTCACCGTTGCACGTGCAACGCGCGACGCCGCCGGTGACGACGATCTCGATTTCGTTCCAGTCCTGCGCGCGGTATTTTTTCAGCGTCTTGTATTTGTCGGGGCCGGCGACGAGGTAGTCGCGACACTGGAGCTGCGGCTTGCGGATGAAGATGCCGCTGTCGGCATTCACGGCGGCGCGAAACTCGAGTTTCAGGACAAAGTCTTTGGGAAACTCCTTCGTCGTCCAAATTTTTTGCGCGAGTCGCGGCAGGCGCGGATGCACGATGAGGATGCCGTCCTGCGCGGAGAATCGGCTGTCGGTGGCGGCGGTCTTACCGTCGAACGCCACCGCGACATTCTCGTCGGTTTTGGCGCCGTCGCGATAACACCAGCCGGTGAGATCCTTGCCGTTGAAGAGCGAAAAAAAGCCCGGCTCGGGCTTGAAGTTGTCGGCGGCGCGCACGCCCAGTGCGCCGGAAAAAACGAGG
>JANXSC010000059.1 GCA_025352845.1 Opitutaceae bacterium | reverse complement strand
CACCCAGCCCGCCGCCGCCCCCTCGCGCGCATCAAAGGCTAGCACCCCGCCGCCACACTCCATGCCGGCGAGATAAAGATATTCCGCGTGCGCGCGAAACTCGTGCATCTGATCGCTGCCCTCGGGCAGCGGGATGGGCTCGCCGGCGCCAAGGAGGAGCACGCCGTCGCCGAGCGGCAGGGCGGATGCGACACGAGCGCGGCGGGAGTCGAGGAGGTTTGTCATTCGGCCAGCCTCATCGATTCGGCGGTGTTGGCGCAAGGTGCGGGATTGCATCGCACCCGAACCGCCATCATCGGTTTTAGCCCGCGTTCCGTTTTACCCCATGCGTCGCCCTTCGATCCTACTTGGACTTTTCACGATTGCGTTGGCCAGCCTCGTCCCGGCCGCCGTTCCCATCCGGCCCAACGTCCTCTTCATCATGGCCGACGATCTGCGGGCGGAGCTGGCGACCTACGGTTCGCCCGCGCGCACGCCGAATCTCGACCGCCTCGCGCGCCGCGCCGTGCAGTTCGACAGGGCGTATTGCCAGCAGGCCGTGTGCAACCCCTCGCGTTCGTCGATGCTCACCGGCCTGCGGCCCGACACGATCAGAGTTTGGAACAATAGCGTGCACTTCCGCGAGCCCAACCCCGACGTGACCACTCTGCCGCTGCACTTTAAGGAGCACGGCTACGTCACGCGCTGCGTCGGGAAGATATTCCACAACTGGCATACGACGGAAAAGGGCGACGCCCGCTCGTGGAGCGCGCCGGAATTTTTGCACTACGAGTCGCACGGCCACGACGCGCCGCAGGTTGCCGGGCCGCTGCCGCCCAACCTCGCCTCCGGCGGCGGCCGCCTCTACACCGACGTGCCCCTCACCGAGTGCCGCGACGTGCCCGACGAAGCGTATTACGACGGTCGCGTCGCCGCCGAGGCCGTGCGCGTGCTCGGCGAGATCAAGGACCGGCCCTTCTTCCTCGCCGTCGGCTTTTGGAAACCGCATGCGCCCTTCAACGCGCCGAAAAAATACTGGGACCTCTACGACCGCGCAAAAATTCCGCCGCTCGATCCGCGGCGCCCCGCTGGCGCGCCCGAGATCGCGTTTCACGACGCCCGCGAGATCCTCGGCCTGCCCGGCCAGCGTATCACGCCCACGCCCGAGCTCGTTGCCGAGATGCGGCACGGCTATTTCGCGAACATCGCCTACATGGATGCGCAGCTCGGCAAGGTGCTCGACGCCCTCGACCGCAGCGGTGCCGCGGATCGCACAATCGTGGTCTTTGTCAGTGACCACGGTTACCACCTCGGCGAACACACGCAGTGGGGCAAGACCTCCAATTTCGAACTCGATGCGCGCGTGCCGCTCATGATCGCGATGCCCGGCGGCGCGTCTGCCGGACGGCGCACCGCAGCACTGGCGGAGCTGGTCGATTTGTTTCCCACGCTGTCCGCGTTCTGCGGCCTGCCGGAGGCGCCGCGGCTCGAGGGGAAAAATCTCGCGTCCGTGCTCGCCAACCCCGCCGCCACGGTGAAGCCCGCCGCCTTCACCCAGCACCCGCGCCCCGGCTACTACGACCGCGAGCCGGAGAAGGTGCCGAAGGCGATGGGCGTCAGCGTGCGCACCGCGCGCGTGCGCTATACCGAGTGGCGCGACTGGAAGACCGGCGAAACGATCGCGCGCGAACTCTACGAGGATGCCGACGAACCCGCCGAGACGCGCAGCCTCGTCGGCGAGCCGCGCCTCGCCTCCGCGCAGGCCGAGGCCGAGAAACTCCTGCGTGCGCAGTTCCCGCCGCGGAAAAACTAAATTTGCTCCCTGCTTATGAAACGCCTTCTCGCTGTCATCTGCCTCCTCGCCTGCACCGCTTCGGCCGCCACGCGGCCGAACATCATCTTCATCCTCGCCGACGATCTCGGGTGGGGCGACCTGGGCTGCTACGGCAATACCTTCCTCCGCACGCCCCACCTCGACCGCCTCGCGCGCGAGGGGAAGCTGTTCACGAATTTCTACGTCGCCGGCTCCGTGTGCTCGCCGAGCCGCTGCGGATTTTTCACGTCAAGCTATCCCGCGCGCCAGCGCATTCACGGCCACTACGCGACGCCCGAGCTGAACACCGCGCGCGGCATGTCGCAGTTCCTCGATCCCAAGGTGCCCAACGTCGCCGCCACGCTCCGCGCCGCCGGCTACGCCACGGCGCATGTCGGCAAATGGCACCTCGGTAACAATTCCGGCGGCCCGCCCATCGCGGACTACGGCTTCGATTTTGTCGGCTCGGGTGAAGGCCCGGCCGGCGCCAATATCATCAGCGGCGACCCTTACTACCGCGCGAAGTCCACGGCGCTCTTCGTGGACGAGTCGCTCCAGTTCATCCGGGGCTGCGGCGACAAGCCGTTCTACCTTCAGCTTTGGACGCTCGTGCCCCACGCCACGCTCAACCCCACGCCCGAGCAGATGGCACCGTTCGACCGCTTCGGCAATCCCGACCTCCCGCACAATAGCGCGCGCACGATCTACTACGCGAGTGTCTCCGATCTCGACACGCAGATCGGCCGCCTGCTCGGCGAACTCGCCAAACTCGGCCTCGCGGACAACACCGCGATCTTCTTCAGCAGCGACAACGGCCCGGAGGACATTTTCATCGCCAACGCCGGTCACAGCGGCGTGGGCTCGCCGGGGCCGTTCCGCGGCCGCAAGCGCAGCCTCTACGAGGGCGGCGTGCGCGTGCCGTTCATCGCGTGCTGGCCGGGACGGATTCCCGCGGGGAAAATCGACGACGCCTCGGTCGTGGGCGGCGTGGACTTTATGCCCACCGTGCTGAAGCTCGCCAGCGTATCCGCGCCGGCCGGCTGGCGGCCTGACGGCGAGGATGTGGGCGATATTTTGCTCGGCGTGCCGCGTGCCCGCGCGAATCCGCTGATGTGGGAATGGCGTTTCAACATTGCGGGGTCCGTGCTCAACCGCAGCCCGCAGCTTGCCATCCGCGATGCCAACTGGAAGCTGCTCATCAACCCCGACCGCAGCCGCGCCGAGCTCTACGAACTCCCGCGCGATCCGATGCAGGTGGACAATGTCGCCGCGCAGCATCCCGAGATCGTTGCGCGGCTTTCCGAGCTCGTGATCGCCTGGGCCAAGGAGCTGCCGCCCGGCCCGCGCGACGCCGGTGCCGGCCTAAACGACTACCCGTGGCCCGGCGCCGCCCAGCCCACCGCAGCCTCCCAAGGCGCGGCGAAGAAGAAGGCTGGGAAAAAATCCTGAGCCCATCCCCTCCGCCTCTCGTCCAGCTCTCGTTCGCATTTGTTTTCTCACCACCCCATCCTTCCCATGCTTCACGTTCGTCTCATCCTTCTCACCTTCGCGTTCGCCGCCACCCTGCGCGCCGCCGATCCCGCGCGGCCGAATATCCTCTTCATCATCTTCGACGACTGGGGTTGGCAGCACGCGGGTGCCTACGGTTGCTCGTGGGTGAAGACGCCGAACTTCGATCGCGTCGCGCGCGAGGGCGTGCTCTTCAAAAATGCGTTCACCTCGAATCCGAAATGCTCGCCGTGCCGCGCGACGATTCTCACCGGCCGCAACACGTGGCAGCTCAAGGAAGCCGTCTCGCACAACGGCTACTTCCCCGAGGGCTTCGAGGTTTATCCCGACCTGCTCGAAAAATCCGGCTACGCCGTCGGCCTCACCGGCAAGGGCTGGGGGCCGGGCGATTTTCAGACGCTGGCGAAGCGCACGCGCAATCCCGCGGGGCCGTCGTTCGACGAGCACCGGCTCGTGCCGGTCGCGTCCGGAATCAACCGCAACGACTACTCGAAAAATTTCGACGCCTTCCTCACACAGAAAGACAAGGCCAAGCCCTTTTGTTTCTGGATGGGGTTCCATGAACCCCACCGCCCCTACGAACTCAACTCCGGCGTGCGCCTCGGCAAAAAACTGGCCGAGGTCGTCGTGCCGCCCTATCTGCCCGAAACCGCGCTCGTCCGCGGCGATCTCGCCGACTACGCGATCGAGGTGGAGTCGGCCGACGCGCACATCGGCAAAGCGATCGCGGCGCTCGCGGCGCGCGGGGAATTGGAAAATACGCTCATCGTCGTCACCTCGGATCACGGGATGCCTTTTCCCTACGTGAAGGGCCAGATTCACGAGGATGGCTTCCGCCTGCCGCTCGCGATGCGTTGGGGCCAGGGCATCAAGCCCGGCCGTGTCGTGGAGGACTTCATCAACGTCCGCGATTTCGCTCCGACCTACCTCGAACTCGCGGGCGTCGCGCCGCACCCGCAGATCACCGGTCGCAGCCTCGCCGCGATTTTGCGCTCGCCGCAGTCCGGGATGATCGAGGACCGCACCGAGATGCTCATCGGCAAGGAGCGCCACGATCTCGGGCGACCCAATGATCTCGGTTATCCGGTGCGCGCACTGCAGACGCCGGATTTTCTCTACGTGCATAATTTTCACCCCGATCGCTGGCCCGCGGGCAACCCCGAGACCGATTTCGGCAACTGCGATCCGAGTCCGACGAAGGAGTTCATCAAGGCCATCGGCGGCCACTTCTACGATCTCTCGTTTGGCAAGCGGCTCCCCGACGAGCTCTACGATCTCCGCCGCGATCCCGCAGGCGTGAACAACCTCGCGCACGACCTCGCCCACGCGGGCACGATGGAGGCGATGCGCCTGCGCATGATGAAACTCCTCACGGAGGAAAAAGATCCGCGCGCCCTCGGGCAGGAGGCGATTTTCGACACCTACAAATACGTCGGCGGCGGCGGCAAGGGCTACGATGCCTGGCTTAAGGCGCAGGAGGAAAAACAAAAGCTGTCGTCGACCGAGGGTGCAGTGAGCGCGCCGGGCTCAGTCGAAGCTCTGCGTCGGGCAAACAAGAAGAAGCAGACTCCCGGTTCAAAGGGCGAAAACTGACGCACTCGCCGGCCCCGTCGAGCGCGCTGAACCCACCCCACGCCATGCGTTTTGCCTCACTGGCCCTCTGTTTTCTTCCGCTCGTCCTCCGCGCACAGCAGCTGTCTGCTCCGCCGCCAGCGGCGGCAGCGCGTGAAGAAGTCGTCGAACTCAGCCCGTTTTCGGTGAACACCTCGCGGGACGTCGGCTATCAGGCCGAGAACACCCTCGCCGGCAGCCGGCTCAACGCGAAGCTGCGCGACACGCCGGGATCGGTGTCGGTGTTCACGAAGGAGTTTCTCGAGGACCTCGCGATCACCGACATGAAGCAGCTCGTCGAGTATTCGGTGAACTCCGAAATCGACACACAGTCGCGGGTCGCGGGCTCGGGGCAGAACGCGTTCATCAACGCGCAGAATCTCAACGGCGGCATCACTACGCGCGGCATCGCGGCGAGTCAGGGGCTCGATTATTTTCCGAGCATCGCGCCGTCCGACGGCTACCGCATCGGCCGCTACGACGACAGCCGCGGCCCCAACAGCATTCTCTTCGGTATCGGCGCGGTCGGCGGCATCATCAACCAGTCCTCAAAGCTCGCGACGCTCTATCGCAACAGCGCCAACGTCCGCTACGGCTTCGGCTCGTGGAGTCGCAGCCGCACCGAATTCGACAGCAACACGGTGCTGAAGAAAAACGTGATCGCCGCCTCCGTCGCCGCCGTGGACCAGAAGAACGGCGGCTGGCGCAATTTCGATTTTCAGGACAAGCAGCGCGTGTTCGCGTCGGTGCTGTTTCGTGCGAGCCCGCGCTTCACGGTCACACTGATGGGCGAGACCGGCCGCGACACGGCCGCCGTGATGCGCTCCGGCCTCGAGTCCGAGGAAGTGCTCGCGTGGTATGACAACCGCGCCGCGCGCGGCGTCGATGCGGTTGCGGTCACACCGACGACCGCGTTGCCCACCGCCGCGCAGATCGCGCTCGGCGTTACCGGCCGCAACGGCGCGAGCGGCGGGCTCAACCATCGCGTGATCTACATCGAGAACACCCGCGAATTTTTCGATGCCATCGGGACCTACCTTACCGGCACCTACAACAACGCCGCCGTGCGCGCGCCCGACGGCACTGCCGGCCGCACCGGCGGCACGCTCCGCATCAGCGACCCGCGCATCTATCCCTATTTCAACAACGCCTCCGGCCCCGGCATGATGCGCACCCAGTCGCTTTCGAATTACACCGTCGCCGCCGACTGGCGCGTGACGGATCACTTCTTCCTCAACTTCGGCCACAACTACCAGCGCACCGATCTCACGGTGCAGCTCATGGTGAACGCGAGCCCGGTCCTGCGCGGCGAACCCAATCGCACGCTTGGTCTCGGCGGTCCCGCGAATCCCTTCCTCGGTCGGCTCTACTTCGACGGCGACTGGCGGCGCGATTTCCACCACCGCGATTACAAGGAATCGCGCGTCTCGTTTTCCTACACTCTCGATCCGAAGTGGCGCTGGCTCGGCCGCCACAGTCTCGTCGGTCTCGCCTCACGGTCGCGGGACTACGATGCGCGCGCCAACACGTGGCTCGTGCTCGCCGGCCGGCCGTTCAACGCCGATGCAATCAACGCCAACAACCGCGTGACGGTGCGGAACTACATCACCGAGGGAAAATACAACACCTACCGCGTCGGCGACTACCGCTCGCTGCCCGCGAAGATCGCCTTCGGCGGCCGCGAGTATGCGACCGCCTACGCCAACGACACCGCGACCGGCGGCACCAACGGCGCGGCGATTCAGGAGACCGACGCGCTGCTCGCCGCCATGCAGAGCCATTTCTTCCGCGACCGGATCGTCACCACGTTCGGCCTGCGCAAGGACTGGGTGACGCTCCGCCAGCTCGGCTACCGCAACGATCCCATCATCGGCGACGTCATCGATCCGGATCCCGCGAAGCATGTCGTCAACGATTTCGCCGGCCACACGCAGACCGCCGGCGTGGTTTACCATGTGATCGATCAGGTTTCGCTGCTCGCGAACCGCTCGTCGAACCTTGGTGTGCCGTCGTTCAGCCGCACGGTGTTTCCCGACGGACGCCTCGCCGGCGCGCCGAGCGGGCGCGGCACCGACTACGGCGCGAGCTTCGATCTGCTCGGCGGCCGGCTCAACGCGAAGCTCGTGCGCTACACCTCGAGCGAGCGCGGCGCGGTCGGCGCGTTTATCGCCACGGGCAGTTTCACCAACCGCAACCAGCGCGTGATGGAGGCGTTCGGCGGCGTGCTCGCCGGCACCGGTCTGCCGTATTCCACGAGCCAGTGGCAGGCGGTCCAGAAAACTTATACGCCCGGCGTCTCCGGCGGCCTGTCCGACTTCGAGTCGTCCGGCTATGAGGCGCGCCTCACGGCCAATCTGACCCGGAACTGGCGGCTCCTTGCCAACTACTCCTACGGCGATTCGTCGCGCACGCGCCTCTACGCGGAGGCGATCCAGTGGTATGGGCTCAAGACCGGTGCCGGTGGCCTCGCCGTGCAGGGCGTGTCGCAGAATGCTGCGGGCCAGTTCGTCGTCGATCCCAGTGCCTACGTCGCCGGCGGCGCGGTCGCGAAATGGATCGAACTCGGCGGCCCGCGGCCCGCGGCGAATCTCACGACGCTGACGACGAGTGCGAGCGTCACCGTCGCGCAGGAGTTGTTCAACCTCGTGGACGACATCAACGGCAGCAAACAGGATCAGGAAAAGCGCTGGGGCTTGCGCCCGCACAAGGTGAGTGCGTTTACCGCCTACGATTTCAAGCAGGGCTGGATGCGCGGCTTCACGGCCGGCGGCGGCTGGCGCTGGCGCAGCGCCAACATCATCGGCGCCGACGCCGCCGGCAAGGAGTTCACCGGCCGCGCGCTTTCCTATTTCGATGTGATGCTGCGCTACGCGCGCAAGGTCGAACGCCTCCGCGGCACGCTCAGCTTTCAGGTGAATGTGAGCAACGTCCTCGACAACTCCGATCCCGTGCCGCAACGCCTGCTCACCGACGACCTCGCCTACCGCCTGCCCGGCGGCCGCGGCATCCCCTACGGCCGCCTCGACCTCGTCGATCCGCGCGAAGTGCGGTTCACGACGACGTGGGCGTTTTGATGTCAGCACGTAGGGCCTGAGCTCGCTCAGGCCCTACGTGCCGATCGGCTGCACCGCGTCGAAGCGCACCACCGCGCGATTCTGTGCACGCGAATCCGCAAGTGAGACGGCGAAGCGCGCCTCCCAATCATCGTGGCCGCCGGGATCGGTGAGCACCTGCGCGATGTCCCATTCGGTGTCGCCGGGTTCGTGCAGCCAGTGCGTGTGTTTCGCAGCGCGGCCCTCGGGGTCGAGGCGGAAACGGGTGCGGGCTTTGAAGTAAGGCGCGAAGGCCGCCTCGATCCGTTTCGCCTCGGTTGACATCGGGGCGCCGTCCACGGCGACCACCGCCTCGCCGATCGCCAGGCGCGAGGCGGCGCTCTCCCAATCGCGCGCGGCGACGTCCTGGAGAAACCCGAAAATTCCCGTGCGCACCAAGCGGCGAAACGCGGCTTCGTCACGCGTGATGTCGTAGCTCGCCGGGCGCGCGGGCTTGTCCGCGGTCGCCGCTTCGCCCGCGACAAAGTCCGGATTGCGCATCCGCTCCCATTCCTCGAGCAGGCTCGAGTCGATGCCACGGATCAGTTCGCGGAAATAATCCTCCATCTCGATCACGGCCTCGGTCTTCGCGGCGGTGGGAACGGTTTGCGCGAGGACTTTCCAGACTTGCGAGAGGTGGCGCAGCAGCAGGCCCTCGGAGCGCTGAAGCCCGTAGTCGCGGATGTAGTCGGCGAAACTCATGTAGCGCTCGAACATCTCGCGCGCGATCGACTTGGGGCGGACGTTTTCCTGCTCGACCCACGGATGCGCGGCGGCGAAGGCGTTGAACGTGTCGTAGAGAAATTCGCGCAGCGGCTTCGGGTGTTCGATCTGCTCCAGCT
This sequence comes from Opitutaceae bacterium, assembly GCA_025352845.1. Lineage (GTDB taxonomy): Bacteria > Verrucomicrobiota > Verrucomicrobiia > Opitutales > Opitutaceae > ER46. The sequence goes on along the minus strand of JANXSC010000059.1, from coordinate 317 downwards.
TCTCCATGCGCTCGGCGTATTCGACGCCGGCGGCGCGCATCTCCGCGAGTTTCTCGGTCTTCAGTTTGTCGACTTGCCGGCGCAGGATCGTGTCGGGATCTTCGACGATGGCTTCGCAGAGCGTGAGCACGTCGAATGGATAATCAGGCGACTCGCGGTTGAGCAGCGGCAGCGTGTCGATGAGGTAGAGCGAGAGGGCCTGATGGAGGGAGAAATCGTCCTGCAGCTCGACGTTGACGCGGAGTTTTTGCCCGTGGCCGCGAGCGTGAGCGAGTGGTTCATCGGAACCGTCCACTCGCTCACGCTCGCGGCTACCA
>JANXSC010000058.1 GCA_025352845.1 Opitutaceae bacterium | reverse complement strand
TGAGCGCAGTCCTTTTGCGCTAATATCCCTCCTCGATCTCGCCATTCTTACGACCCGCTCACTCCATGATCTTTGGAGCGATTTTCGTCCGAGGCGCCTATTCTCGGAAAGCTCAGAGCGTGAGTTGGAACGTCGTCGTGAATCGCTGCGTTACTTCGTGAAGTGGGGGGACGAGTTCCCAATCTTGCATTCTTGGAGTGGAGACACCGACGACGGGCAAGAGCGGATGCTCAGTGATCTAAAATGCGGGCCACTAAGTAGCAAAAGTGTTCATCAGAGCAATATGCGCCAGTTCATTGAGAACGTTGTCATGCCAGCATTTGCTGAAATTCAGCATATGCCGAATGAACCCGAGTTAGCAATCGAACGCAAGATCCTGCGGTTGCCGCCGCTCTCGTACGAAAGCCGCAATAAGTGGGCCGACACGATTGTCCAGTGGTCGTGCCTAAAGTGGGGCGATCAAATGAGAAAAAAGGGGGCCATCCTGTGGGACCTGGCCAAGCCGGAAAGGGAACTAGAAAGGGAGAGACGAAAAGCCGCAAAACGCTCGCGCGCGATGGCTGTGAAATTGAAGAAACAGTCGGGGATTGGAGAATTGGATTTCATCGCCAAAACCAAGCTGCAAAAGAAGCAGGATTATTTCAGGGCAAAGCGCGTGTCTGATTCGCATTTCAAGGCCGGTCTAAAGGCTCAGATAGCCGCATACTTAGGGAGAAATTTGAGTGCCAAGAATTCGTCCCCCTAGAAAATCTTAAGGATTATTGGGGGACGTGGCTCACTCGTCAGAGTGCCTCCGCTTAGTTCAGTTCGCGGCTGTTACCAACTACAACAGCCATGAAAAAAGAACGCGCCATTTCGGACGAGCCAGATTTGGGCGGTCCGGCAAATCCAGATGCCGTTAGCCCCCCGGAGACCCAGGCTAAATTCCTCTCTCTCAATGCTGCCGCCGATGAAATCGGCTGCACACGGCGTTTCCTTGAGACGAGAATTGAAGACGGCGAACTAAAAGTCTTTCGCCCCAGCAAACGACTCGTGCGCATTAAGAGGACCGAGTTTGATCGTTGGATCGAATCGTTCTCGAGTAAGGGGAGGGTGGCCACGTGAAGCCGCCTTCGATCGTTCCTGAACGACAATGGGGACGTGCGAACCTTCGCTCGCATGCGTCCACCCCCGTCGCCCGGCTTGAGCAGCGGATCGTCGCTCTTCGCGCTGAGGTCGCGGCGGCAGAGCGCAAACGCGCCGGAATCGACCTCGCCATCACCTCGCGCCGTAAAACCCTCAGTCGGCTCCAGGCCCAGCTCGTTCTCGAGCGCGGCGATGCCCCCTCCCGCGATGAATGACGCTGCATCGCTTCTAATTCGACCAGGTATCTCGCCGGCCATGCTCTCCGAGGCCGGTGTGCGCGACGCGGACGCCCGCGATGCCCTCGCCCTCATCGGATTCGAGTCGCCCGGCTTGGCGATTCCGTATCGGACGATTTCGGGCGAGCCTTTGGTTGTCGGCGGTAGACCGTTTTTCCGGCTGCGACTATTGAGACCGACCGGCAGCGCGAAATACCTTTCGCCAGCCAGGTCTGGTTGCCAGCTCTACATCCCACCTCGACTCCGTGCACTGCTCGCGCCCGGCTGCACTCTCGGCGCGGTCGAGGGCGAATTTAAGGCGATGGCCATAGTAGAGGCCGGTTTTCCCTGCGTTGGCATCGGTGGCATCTCGTCAGCGTGCCCGAACAACGGCGTGCGTGAGCCAGAGTTGCTGCCGGCACTCGCTGCCCTGATTGCTGAAGTGCGGCCGTCACGGCTCGCCTTCATCGGCGACAGCGACACAGCTTTGAACCCCGACTTTTCCCGCGAGGCTGTGAAGCTCGCCCGGCTTGCGGGCGTGCCTGTTACCGTTCCGCGCATTCCAATCGACGCACCGGGCAAGGGACCGGACGACTTGCGCGAATCATGGTCCGCTGAGTTTCCAGTGCGTTGGCAGGCAATTCTCGACGCCGCCGAACCTGTGACCGGCGATACGAAGCCAGCCGCGCTCGCCGTGCGATTGCTACGTCGTGAGCGCGAGGCCCTTGGCCGTCTCAAAGGTGACGCCACCGACCAAGCCCGCGAGAGGCTCGTGAGGCTCGCCGCCACTATCGCCGCCGATGCGCTTGCCGCCGCCGAGGTTGAGCAATTCGCCGTTGAAATCTTGCGCGTAACGAAGGCCGTTTTCCGTTCCGCCGTGAAAGCACGTGTCGCCGAAGTAAGACAGGAGACTGCCGAGCGTGCCTGCCTCGACGCCGTCGCGGAATTAGACGCAGACGGCCCGAACCCGCTCTTTTTCGACGGTGCGAGCTATTGGCGACGCGAAGAAGACGGAGCGTTTGGCAGGTTGTGCCGGGAGGACGCTCGTCTGCATCTGAATCAGGCCGGACTTTCACGCAACGGCGACCCATCGCCATGTGACCGTGCGCTCCATTCGTTGCAGGTCCGCAACCGCGTTGACTACGCGGGACCGATTTGCGGACGCCCCGCCGGACTGCACAAGGAGAACGGGCTTCGCGTGCTCGCCACCCGTGGGCCGACGTGGATCGGAGGCAAGGCCGGCGACTGCCCGACGATCAACGCCCTTGTCGGAAATCTGTTTGGCCACGCCGCATTGGACGAGCACGCCGCCACGCAATGCAGGCTGTTTACGTCGTGGCTCAAGTTGGGGCGCGAAGCTGTGCGCCACCCCGCACAGCACCGGCCCGGCCAAGTTCTCGCCCTTGTTGGCCCGCGCGATTCGGGCAAGTCTTTGCTCCAATCGGCGATCATCACTCCGGCCCTTGGCGGACGTTCCGCCGATCCCGGCTTGTTCTTCACGGGGCAAACGACTTTCAACGCGGACCTCTGGGCCGCTGAGCATTTGTCAATCGGCGACAAGGCGCTCGACGTTGACGGAGCGCAGCGAACCACCCTGCGTAACGAACTAAAGCGCGCCGTCGCTGAGGCAATCTTCC
>JANXSC010000043.1 GCA_025352845.1 Opitutaceae bacterium | reverse complement strand
CAAGCTGAGCCGCGGCCAAGCTGGAGCTGGGCCCTCCACTCTACAGCCCGGGCTGCGCCCGGGCTTTTCTTTTCACCGCCCGCGGCACGTGTCGTTCATTTTGATGACACCCGCACCATTGCATCGGTAACCCGACCGGTTAGGTCTCGTCACCCCGCAACCCATGTCCCACTCATCGCGTTTCCTTGTCCAGTTGTGCCTTGCCGGTTTGTCCTTCGTGGTCTCGACGCAAGCGGCCGAGCCCGCCGCGCCGGCGCCGCGCCCGTGGGAACCGGATGCTTTCCTGCCGGTGACCGAGGCGCGCATCGCCGCGCTGCCCGCGGCCGAGCAACCCGCCTGGCGCGCCTACTGGCAGGCCTCGGCGAACCTCGCCAAGCAGCTCGGCACGCGCGACCTCGTCGACCACACCCCGAACCAGCCAGTGCCGGTCGGGACGTTCAAGGGCGGCTCCTACAGCAAGGGCGTGAAGCTCGGCGCCCCGGCCTCGTGGTATGCCAGCGAGGAGGCCCGCGCCATCGCGGACAAGGTCGTGCAGTGGCAGCGGTCCACTGGCGGCTGGACCAAGAGCGGCGACTACTCCCGCGACCCCGCGCCCGCCGACGACCACCACGACGGCTGGAGCAACGGCACCTTCGACAACGACGCCACCATCACCGAGCTGCGTTTCCTCGCCCTCGTGCAGGAGCAGGCCGGCAGCGACCCGCGCGTTGCGACCTGGCGCGCGGCCTTCCTGCGTGGGCTCGATTACGCCTTCGCCGCCCAGTATCCCAACGGCGGCTTCCCGCAGATCTACCCGCTTGCCGGCGGCTACCACGATGCGATCACGTTTAACGACGATGCGATGGTGCAGGCGCTCGAACTCCTGCGCGACATCGGCGCTGGAAAACCCGAGTTCGCCTTCGTGCCCGCCGATCTGCGGGCGGAGGCGGGCCCACGCGTGGCGCGCGGCCTCCGCTGCATCCTCGCGACGCAGCTGAAGGACGCGACGGGCCGGCCCAACGTCTGGTGTCAGCAGCACGACGCGCTGACGCTCAGGCCGTGTGCCGCGCGCAATTTCGAACCCATCGCCGCCTGCACCAACGAGAGCGCCTCCACCGTGCGATTCCTGATGACGATTTCCAATCAGTCTGCGGAGACCGTCGCTTCGATCAAGGGCGCGATCGCTTGGCTGGAAATGACCGCGCAGCGCGATCTCGCGTGGAGCCGCGCGAGCGGCGTGGGCACGCTCGTGGACCGTCCCGGCGCGCCGCCCCTCTGGGCGCGCATGTATGAGATTGGTAGCGATAAGCCGATCTTCGGGGATCGCGATCGCACGGTGCACTATGCCGTCGCGGAGTTGTCGTCGGAGCGGCGCAACGGCTACGCGTGGTATGGCACGTGGCCGGCGCGCGCGCTGGAGGAATTCAAAGCGTGGTCGGCGCAAAACCGATGAGCGGACGCGCGCTGCTGCCGCTGGTTTTTTCGCTGGTTTTTTCGCTGGGCGGCGCACTGGCGGCCGAGCCGTCGCCGCGGCCCACGATTTCCGTGAAGCTCGGCGGCGATGGCAAACTCGCCTACGCCGCCGATGAAGCGGGCAACCGCGTGATCGATTTCTCACCCGCGGGCTATGGCGGTGGTGGCGTGGTGATTCCGCAAGTGCCGGTGAAGATCGTCGTCGCTCCGGGCGGTGGCCGTGACGGCGAGCGGATTCAGCAGGCAATCGATCTGGTCAGGGCGATGCCGATGGGCGCGGATGGATTCCGCGGGGCGGTGTTGCTCAAGCCGGGTCGCTACACGATCGACGGCGGATTGAAGATTGCCGCGAGCGGCGTGGTGATGCGCGGATCGGGCGAGGGAGAAAACGGCACCGTGCTCATCGCCGCGGGAAATTCCCGCCGCACGCTCATCGAGATTGGCGGGCGCGGCAGCCGCACCGAAATCGCTGACTCGCGGCGAAAGATCACCGATGCGTTTGTGCCCGTGGGTGCGATGCGCGTGACGGTTGACGATGCCGCGGGTTTTGCAGTCGGCACCCGCGTCGTCGTGCGCCGTCCGGCGACCGCCGAATGGATCGCGGCCATCGGGATGAACACGATGCCGGGCTGGCGCACGGAAAACCGCATCCAGTGGGCGCCCGGCTCGCGCGACATCGTCTGGGATCGCGTGGTTGCGGCGGTGGAGGAAAACGCCATCACACTCGACGCGCCGCTCACAACTTCGATCGATCAATCGCTCGGCGGCGGCACGGTGGCGCGCTACGATTTTCCCGGCCGTATCGATCATGTCGGGGTCGAGAATCTCCGCTGCGTTTCCGAATTCGATCGGGCGATGCCGAAGGATGAGGAGCACGCATGGGTCTGCGTCTCGCTCGACAAAGTGGAGAATGCGTGGGTGCGGCAGGTGGCCGCGCAGCATTTCGTGAGCTACGTCGTAAATGCGCAGGCGGACTCGAAGTGGCTCACGATTGAGGACTGCACGGCGCTCGATCCCGTCTCGGAAATCGCGGGCTACCGGCGGCGCGTGTTCTCCATCGGCGGTCAGCTCACACTGGTGCAGCGCTGCGTGAGCGAGCGCGGGCTGCGCGATTTCACGACAGGCTTCGTCGCGCCGGGGCCGAATGTGTTTCTCCACTGCGCGACGCGCGAAGCCCTCGGTCCGAGCGGCCCGCAGGAGAGCTGGGCCTCCGGCGTGCTCTACGACAACGTGATCATCCGTGGTGACGCGCTGCGTTTTCTCAATCGCGGCATGGCCGGTCAGGGTGCGGGCTGGACGACGGCGAACTCACTCCTCTGGAATTGCGAGGCGACAGAAATCCAAGTGCAGAGTCCGCCCGGTGCGCCGAACCAGGCCTACGGTTGCAAGGGGCTGATCGCCGACGACAGCCTCGCCTACGATCCCCGCACGATGCCCTCGCGCGATTTTTTCCGCGGGTCGGCGATGCAACCGGCGAGCCTCTATCTCGCGCAACTTACCGAGCGCAAAGGCGCCGGCGTCGCGGCGGCGCTTGCGCGGGCGACGATTTCGACCGCAGCGGATGGCGCGCGGGAATTTGTTTTTTCGGCGTCGGAAAAACGCGTGCCCGCGGTGCAACCGCTGCGCGTGGAAAACGGCCAGTTTACGATCGACGGCCAGCGCACGTGGACGGGCGTGACGAACTGGTCGTGGTATCTCGGCCAAATGCCGCGTCCGCTCGCGCGGAGTTTCGGCCCGGCGATCACGCGTTTTTCTCCCGGAGAAACGGGCACGGGCGCGACGGATATTTTGGAAGAGGTGGTGGCCGCGATGCCGCCCGGCGGCGTGTTCGTGCATCACTACGGGCTCTGGTATGACCGGCGGCGCATCAACCACAACTTCTACGGCTCGCCTGAACTGAGCGCCGACGACGCGACGCCGCCCTTCATGGAAATGCCATGGGCGCGCAGCGCTCAGGGCCGCGACTGGAACGGCCTCAGCAAATACGATCTCACGCGGTTTAACCCGTGGTTTTTCCAGCGCGTGCGGGAGTTTGCCGATCTCGCCGACACGCAGGGTCGCATCCTCTATCACAATTTTTATTTCCAGCACGCGTTGCAGGAGACGCGGGCGCACTACGTCGATTTTCCGTGGCGGCCGGTGAACTGCCTGCAGGCGACGGACCTGCCCGACGAGAATCCCGCCGGCAGCGCGTTCTACGACGTGTCGCATCCCGTGCGCCGCGATCTGCACCGGCGCTACATCCGCCACTGCCTCGACGTGCTCAAGGGCAACACCAACGTCGTCTATGGCATCGACCGCGAATACTCCGGGCCATTGGCGTTCGTGCAATTCTGGGTCGATACGATTGCCGAGTGGGAAAAGGAAAACGGGAAGAAGGTTTTCATTTCCCTCGAAGTGCCGAAAGCCGCGATGGACGCCATCCTCGCCGATCCGGTGCGCGGGCCGCGCATCACCGCGATCGATTTTCATCATTGGTTCTACCGGCCTGACGGCTCGCTCTACATGATCGAGGGCGGCCTCAACGAGGCACCGCGCGAGCAGGGCGTGCGCATCTTGCCCGAGGCGCAGGTCGCGGCGTTGCGCGCGCAATCGAGCTATCCCGGAAACATCGTGAACTCGCCCGAGTTCATCCGCGCCGCGCAGGCCGTGCGCGGCGGCACGCCCGCGCTGCGCTACCGCGCGCTGCGCGAATATCGCGACGCGTTTCCCGACCTCGTGATCCTGCGGCGGGGTGAAGATCCGTTTCCCGCGCTGACGGCGGCGATTGAGCGAACAATCCATTACAGTTTTCGCGCGGGAATGCGTCCTGCGCCACTGGTGCGCAACCCACGCACGACAGCGTGGTGCATGATTGAGCCAAAGCGGAGTCCGAATATTCTTGTCTACTCTATGGCCGGTGAGGCCGTGGAACTCGACCTCATTGGCGTCGAAGGTGAGTATACGGTCGCATGGGTGGATGCTTCGACTAAGGAGCTTCGTTATGATCGTGGACTGATTCGGGGCAGTCGCTTCGTGACTTTGTCCCGGCCGAATACAGACGCATCGACACCGTGGGCGGCATGGCTTACGCAACCCGTCAAAGATCTTGTCCCATGAAACCCCTCGTCATCCTGCTGTTCACCGCTCTCGCCATGCCCGCCGCCGACTCATCCAAGGCCCCGGCCGCCAAACTGCCCTCCGCTGTCTATGACTGGCAGAAGCTCGAAGCCAAACCCACGGCCAATGGCGTGCGCCGCGACCTGTTCGACGGCCCGACGACGACGCTCGACAAACTCCACAGCCACATCACGACGCTCAATCCCGGCCAGAATTCCGGTGAGCCGCGCAAGCATCTCCAAGAGGAAGTGCTCGTCGTGAAAGACGGCGCGGTCGAAGTGCATCTCGACGGCAAGCTGCAGACGGTAGGACCGGGCTCGGTTCTGTTTTTTGCCGCCAACGCCGTCACTCGTCTGCGCAACGCGGGCGAGACGCCCTGCATCTATATCGTCATCTACTACTACACGCCGCTCACACCCAAGAGCTGAACTCACTCAAAAATATTTCCCCATGAAAACTGTCCTTCGCCTCCTCCTCGCCTCGTTCGCGTTAGCCACGGCGGCGTGCGCGGCCGACTCCAATGTGAAACTCACCACGCTCGACGACCGCGTGCGCGTCGAGATTGGCGGCAAACTCTTCACCGAATATTTCTACAAGGGTGCCACGCGGCCCTATTGCTACCCGGTGCTCGCGGCCGATGGCACGTCGCTTGTGCGCGACTTTCCGATGAAACAGACGGAAGGCGAGGAGACCGATCATCCGCACCACCGCGCGCTGATGTTTGCGCACAGCGACGTGAACAAGGTCGACTTCTGGAACGAAGGCACCGCCGGCACCAAATTTCCCAAGGGCCGCACGGTGCATGACGGTTTCATGGAAACGAAGGACGGCGCCGCCGGGGTGATCCGGGTGCGCAACCGCTGGGTCGATCCCGATGGCAAGCTCATCGCCACCGACGAGACGACGATGCGTTTTCGCGGTGCCGGCGACACGCGGACGATCGACTACGACGTCGCGATCAAGGCGCTGGCCGATGCGGCGCTCGTGCTGGGCGACAACAAGGATGGCACGATGTCGATCCGCGTGGCGCAGTGGATGACGCTGCCGCACAAATACCAGAAGAAGGACGTGGCCGGGGCCGGCCACTACGTCACCGCCGCAGGCGATCGTGATGCCGCCGCCTGGGGCACGCGTGCCGCCTGGTGCGACCTGTTTGCCGAGCGCAACGGCAAAACCTACGGCATCGCGATCTTCGATCATCCGCAGAACGTGCGGCACCCGACCTGGTGGATGGCGCGCGACTACGGCCTCTTCACGGCGAATCCCTTTGGCCAAAAAGATTTCGAGGTCGCGGCCAAACACCCGCCCGGCAAGGGCGACTACACGATTCCCGCCGGCGGCACTCTTACGCTGCGCTACCGATTCTACTTCCACATGGGCGACGCGAAAGCGGCGAAAGTCGCGGAGCGCTACGCCGACTACGCGACAGGGCGATGATCGTGCCGGACTGGGGGTGCAAAACATTGTCGGTATTTCGCTGCAGACTGTGCGCTTTGTATCCGAATTTTGGCTCGACAAGACAAACGTAAATCGGGTAACTGACGGCACCATGAAAACGCTGTCCCGTTTGGGGTTGGGCAGTTTGGTAGCGGCGTTATTGAAAGCAAAGGAAACGCTGGCGATGCTGCGGTCTGCGATTTTTGCTGTTGTGGCCTGTGCTGGCGTCTCATGGGGCCAGACTTGGCCGCAGATTTCACTGACGGAGCCCATCGGCGGCTTTTCTTTTCCTTCGCATATCGCGAATGCCGGAGACGGCAGTGGCCGGCTTTTCGTGGTCGAACTCATGGGGCGCATTCGGATCGTGAAAAATGGCGTGGTGCAGCCCACGCCGCTCTTGGATATCGGTGGCTTCGTAGGCGGCAATCAGGGGCTGCTTAGCGTGGCGTTTCCCCCGAACTTTGCCGTCAGTCGGCATTTCTACGTAAACTACACCGAGAAGGACACGTTTAAGGTCATCATCTCGCGTTTTACCCTAACAGCCGATCCGGATGTCGCGGATCCGTCGAGTGAACAGCGGGTCCTTGTCATTCCGCACGAGTATACAGGTTCCCGCATTTTTCATTCTGGTGGCGAACTTGCGTTCGGGCCCGATGGCTACCTCTACTTCGGCGTGGGCGACAATGATACCGGCGAGGGAGACGGTGATGCCCTCGGACTGGCGCAAAACGTGGGTTCGCTGCGTGGAAAGGTTCTTCGCCTTGATGTCGAGAACGGTAATCCGCTGACCTATACCATTCCACCGACGAATCCCTATCGGGGCACGCCAGGTGCGCGCGGAGAAATATGGGCGGTGGGAGTTCGTAATCCGTGGCGTTCCAGTTTCGACCGACTGACCGGAGATTTCTACATGGGTGACGTCGGGCAGAACGCGTATGAGGAGATAAACTTTCAGGCGGCCGGAACGGTCGGAGGCCGTAACTACGGCTGGCCGATCATGGAGGGGCCGGACTGCCACAATCCCCTGATCGATTGCAGCATGACGGGTCTGACACTGCCAGTCGGTGGTTATTCCAACCGCAGGGGGATCGACGACTGCTCGATTACAGGCGGGAAAGTTTATCGTGGATCGGCATACCCTCGAATGCAGGGGGTGTATTTCTACGGCGATTTTTGCAGTGGAAAAATATGGGGCCTGCGGCGCATCAACAACGCATGGCAATCCGTGCTGCTGCGCGATCCGGCGGTGGCGGTTCCGGTGATAACCGTGGAGGGGTTAGTCAGCTTTGGTGAAGATGAGGCTGGTAACTTGTATGCCACGGACAGCCGGGCTGGGACGATTTTCAAGATCGTGGATGTGGTGGCCGGCACGCCGCCCGTTGCCGTGGCGGGAGCGTCGGTGCTATCCGGGCCAGCGCCGCTGACGGTGAATTTCACGAGCGTCGGTTCCGCCGACCCCGACGGAACGATCGCGGGCTACGCGTGGAGTTTCGGGGACGGCGGGAATTCGACCGCGGCAAACCCGTCGCGCACCTATGGTGCGGCAGGAACATTCACCGCCACGCTCACCGTGACAGACAATTCCGGTCTGACGGGAAGTGCTCTCGTGGTGATTACCGTGACGGCGCCGGTGAACATCGGTCCGCAGATCACGCAGCAGCCGGTGGGAGCGACGGTGAACGCCGGGGCCAGTGTGACCTTGAGCGGAGCGGCGAGCGGCGTGCCGGTGCCCGGCTACCAGTGGTGGAAAGGTGCGGTGGCGGTGGCCGGGGCGACGAACGCGAGCCTGCCGCTGAGCAACGTGGCGGTGGCGGACAGCGGGAGCTACACGCTGGTGGCGACGAACGTGGTGAGCAGCGCGACGAGCAACGCGGCGGTGCTGACGGTGACGAGCAACGGGAACGTGGCGCCGCAGATCACGGTGCAGCCGGTGAGCCAGGCGGTGGCGCCGAACAGCACGGTGACATTGACGA
>JANXSC010000038.1 GCA_025352845.1 Opitutaceae bacterium | reverse complement strand
TCCTCCTCGGGCAAGTCGCTCGAGGCGCTGACGCCGGATGAATTCCAGCGCACCGTCGATCTCGCACTCACGCCCTCTTTCATTCTCTGCCGCACCCTCGCCGAGCGGATGAAGGCCCGCGGCGCGGGCAGTATTATCCTGTTCTCCAGCATGTATGGCGTCGTGGCGCCGGACAAGGGCATCTACCACGCGCCGATGGCCGCGAACCCGATCGACTACGGCGCGAGCAAGGCCGCCACGCTCCAGCTCTCCCGCTATTTCGCGATGCACTACGGCCCCGCCGGTGTGCGGTTCAATTGCATCACCCCGGGGCCCTTCCCCAATCCGGCCGTCCAACGCAGCCACCCGGCGTTCATCGCGGACCTGAGCAAGAAGACGGTGCTGAACCGGGTCGGCCAGAACCGTGAGATCGTGGGCCCCACACTGTTTCTCCTGACCGACAGCGCCTCCTTCGTGACCGGCCACAGCCTTGTGGTCGATGGCGGCTGGACGATCTGGTAAGCGGGCGCATGCCCTCGCCCGCACAGCTCTTCGCCCCGGTCTGGCCGGCCCTGCCTTTCGTTGGGCCCCTAGCCGCCTTCCCGCCGGTTTCCACTGCGGAGGTCGGCCCGTCGTGGTATCAGCTTCGGCAACACTGGCGGCCAACAGCCGAACTCGGCCTCAATCCCGGCTGGGCCCGAATCCGTTGGAATGACACCGGGTTGCTTTACGAGGCGGTCTTACTCCAACAGCGTCCCGCCAACCGCGCGCGGCGTCTGAATGAGCGCACGTGGGAGCTTTTGGGTATTTGTGAGTCACGGATTCACATTCGTCGCCCGGCGTGGTGCAGGGTTTCCCACCTTGCGCGGACGCCGCTTCCAAAGGTGCCCCGCACCCTCGGAGAACATGTTCACGCAAAGCGAAAGGAGCTTGGGTTGCGCCAGTGGCAGCTCGCGCTGATATTAGGGGTTTGCCATTCGGCGCCCGGTAATTGGGAGGCGAATCATTGCGAACCCCAGCGCCGCGTGCGCGAGCGCGTGGTCGCATGGCTTGGTTTTGATCCGCGTATGACGGGGCCGACAACCCAAAAACTGAATTCTCGGTTCCGAACTGCCGGAAACCACAAACCACCGATTTTCGAAAGAAGCTGTCATTCTCAATCTTTCTCAGGCGCTGATTGCGCGCCAACGGATTCATTCGCTGCCTCCTGCATCGATCGCGCCGCGATTCCCGTGCCATCCGCGCTGCGGTAGCCGGCATTAGCCGCGGGCGTTGGAGCTGTTGGTTTTTTGTGCATTGGGAATCACCGTTCCGCGACCAGCGTGGTGTAATACCAACGTCCTCTAGCTAATAGACTTTACAGAAGAGTGGGAAGCGGGTGCGGTAAGTGATGGCCCGTAAATTTCCGCCGCTGGGAGAAGAGTTGGTGAAACAGATCGAGCAGGCGTGGGCGGAGCCCCAGCCGGAGTGGGCGCGGCAGCGCCTGCGGGTCGTGCGGCTGATCGCGCAGCACGAACTGACGGCGGCTGAGATTATGCGGGTGGCCGACGTGAGTCGCCAGACGGTCTTCACCTACCGGGACACCGTGGTAGCGAAAGGCGTGCCGGGCCTGATGCAACGGGCGTGGAAAGGGGCGCGCAAGCCGGCGGTGCGCGGGGCGGTGGCCGCCGAGTTTATCCAGCGCTTGGAGGCGGGGCAGTTCCGCCAGGCGCGGGATGCGCAGGCGTGGATCAAAAAGCGCACCCGGCAGCAGCTGAGCGAGAGCGGGGTGCGCAAGGTTTTGCGCCGGCTGGGTGGCAAGCTGAAGGTGCCGCGCAAGAGCCACGCCAAAAAGGATCCGGCCAAGGCCGCCAAGTTTAAGGCGGAGTTGCCCGCACGGCTGACGGAAGTGGTCGGCCCCGCGCCCGACCGGCCGGTGCGCCTGTGGGTGCTCGACGAACACCGCTATGGACTGTTGCCGGTCATCCGCCGCGTCTGGGCCCGGCGCGGCGTGCGGGTGCATGCGCCCTACGCCACCAAATACCAATGGGGTTACCTCCATGAAGCGCTGGAAGTGGACGGCGCGCATCACACCGAGTTGCTCTTCACCCCAGCCATCGACCGCGACATCCACGCCGTCTTCCTCCAGCAAATCGCCGACTCCGATCCGCAAGCGCTCCACGTGGTCATCCAAGACCAAGCCGGTTTTCACCTGCCGAGCCACGACCCGCGTCTGCCGAAAAACCTCCGGCTGCTACCCCTGCCGCCCTACAGTCCCGAACTCAATCCGGTCGAGCGTTTCGGCGGCCTTCTGAAGGCCCGCGTGGCCAACCGACTCTACCCCAGCTTACGCCGGTTGGAAGACCACCTCTTCGCGGCCTCCCGGCAATGGACCCAACCGGCCAAAGTCGCCGGTCTGATCCACGGCTGGCTCGTCGATCAGGTAAACTCTGGCGCTCCAACCTATAGTCTATAAGCTAACGGACGTTGGTAT